>JAICHN010000616.1 GCA_025924845.1 Chloroflexota bacterium
CGAGAAGGGCTTCCTGCAAGGCGCCTACCGCCAGATCCCCGGGCATGGTGCCCAGCGCATAGGGAACGGCCTGGCTGGGCAGGGCGCCGCTTCGATCCCGCATGACGGCGCCCGCGGCCCTGGCACGGGGCACCCAGAGCCTATCGATAGCCTCGCCCGGACGCAGGGCCGCCACCTCGGCCGCGGGGACGCCTAGATGCTCCGCCCACAGCCGTAGACGTAAGTCGCGGGCGACCGCTCCATCCAGCACCTGCACGTTGATCTCGCTATCGCCTTCCAGGCTGCGGTCGTTGAGGTTCGCCGAACCCACGGTACACCACTGGTCATCGACGATCGCTACCTTGGCATGTACATAAATGGGCTTGTAGGCCCACGCGAGACTGTCGTCGGCCCGAGAGGTGTACAGGCTGAAGATGCGGACTCGTCCCTGCCCGCCGTCGGCCTCAAGCAATTGCTCGAGGTGCCGATCCGTGTCCCGCTTCCCAATGTTTGGATTGGCGGGCAGGAGCAGCACGATCCGGAAGTCGGGATCGTCGACGCGGCGCAGCGCGGCGATCAGTTCATTGACTACGGCCGGCGCCCAGAGATATTGGTTCTCCAGGTAGATGAAATGCCGCGCCCTCAGCAGGGCCTGGCGGTAGGCCCAGGCGATACCATACTCGCCCTCCGGGGCGAAGGGGTAATTTCCGGCAGGGATCGTGCGCACGATCTGCGCCGCCACACCCGGTCCCGGCTCGCCGGCCGGCACGGCGGGTAGCGGTAGATCCTGGCGGCATACCGCGCTCCACCGCTGCGCGAAATTCCGGGCTACATCCACCGCCGCTTCCCCTTCGATCTGGAAGCAGACGTCATGCCAGTTGAAGCCGTCGCGCACCCGATGCGCCGTGGTATCCCAGCGGTCAATATCGTGGTCTGTCATGTCCAACCCGCCGACCAGGGCAAGCCGACCATCGACCACGATGGTTTTCTGATGGTGACAATGGGCCAGGCGATTGTGCTTGTCTACCCGGCCATGGATGGCCGGATTGGCGGCGCGCAGGCGCTTCAGGCTGCGCTGCGCCTCGCGAGCGCGAGGCTGAAAGAGGAGCGAGCCGCGCCAGAGCAGCACCCGTACATCCACCCGCATGGCGACATCGGCGAGCAGATCGAGCACGCTGTAGCCGGTGCCCCCAATACGGGGCACGGACGCCACGGCATTCCGATCCCGGCCGCGGATCAGATCCATATCGGCGGACATGGCCCAGTCCGTCAGCCATACGGAGTGCTTGGCGGCGCGGATCGCCTCCCACCCCGCCCGAAAGGTTTCCTCCCCGTCGATCAGCACCTTGATCTTGGTGTCGCAACGGGGCGGCGTCCCGGCCGGGAACCACTGTGGCTCCGCCGCCCACCAGTTCGCCCCGGCAGCCGGCCCCTCGGGGAAACGGCCCCACTCCCGGTAGCCGCGCCGACGCCGCGAACCCAGGCGATCACGCACCGTCAGGGCGGTCTGACGGGGATCGACTGCATATTTCACGCTCCGGTCACCACCCCGTTCTCACGTCTGCCGGCAACCCGGCGCGTTGTCGCCGCATCTGCCTGTAGACCAACTATAGTGGGATAAAGCCTGCCCCGACAAGGGATGAGGAAGGGCCGGCCCAGGCTACTAGCCCCGGAAGCGCAACTGAGCTTACTGCCACAGTTCCAGCCCCTTGTCTAGGCTCTGACAAAACCCCTCCGGCTCCTGGACCTGCATGGCGCGCGTGACGAGCGCGTCGGGGAATCAGGACAAGGTCAGATGAGCGTCAAATCGCCACGCGCGCTCCCCACGCAGGCACCAGACCATAAAGGCCGAACTCCGCCACTGCCTGCGCGAGGGAGTCTTGCGCGCCAATACATGGCTCAGCGGCGAGCTGGAAGCGCCCGGCCAGGTCCGATGCGGCATCCGGCTCACGGTGCGGGAGTAACCCGCAGGATCCTGCTGACAAAATCACCGAAAAGGGGCACGATAACCCCGACCGCGGCCAGACCGTCGGCGCTCCGCGTCTCGGCCGTACCGTCAGGGTGACGCACGAGATACGTTCCCTCCCGTAGCCCTGGTAACTTGAGGCGCACCGGCGGGGCCCAGGGAGGGGCCGATGTACGATAGACGAACGCGACCCCTTCTCGCCCGTCCTCCGCGGTGTACCATACGGCGGCATCTCCGGACTCTGACGGTGACAAGAGGCGATAGAGGTGACCGTGTTGCACGATCCCGCGAATCTCCTTATACAGCGTCACCCAGGTCCGTGCTTCCGCGAGATCCGCCTCCTCCCATGCCTGAAGATTGCCGCCAATGCCCAACACACCTTGCATGGCGACAGCGAAACGATAGCTCAGCGGCGCGAGCCGGCCGCTCTCATTATCAGTCACCCAGGCGACCATTGCCTGGGCCGTGTATGCATAGCTGAAGCCCTCCTGGATCGTAAGGCGATCCAGGGCAAAGATATTATCTGAGGTCCAGATCTGGTCGGCGTAGCGAAGGATGCCAAGA
>JAICHN010000617.1 GCA_025924845.1 Chloroflexota bacterium
GGGATACCGCAACCGCACTCCCGGCCGTGATTGTCGTCTATATCTGGGGGGCCGCCCCGATGGCGATGCTGTTGTACCTTGCCGGTTTACAGACGATCTCTCCGGAAATCCTCGAAGCCGCGGAGATCGACGGAGCGACCAGCTGGCGACGTCTGTGGTCAATTACCTGGCCGCTGCTGTTCCCGATCACGGCGCTCCTGGTGATCCTGTTTCTCAACACGGTCATTCAGGATTACATAACGGTCTTTCTGATGACGAATGGCAACCCTGCCGGCGCGACGAACGTCGTAGGACTTATGGTATACAACTATGCCCAGAACTTATCCAATACCAGTGGTGGGACGACCGCCGTGGGAGGCATGGGAACGGGTGCGGCGATGGGGTGGCTGTTGGCGCTGGTAACGCTGGCTGTAGCCCTGGTCAATCTGCGCGTATTCCGAGCGCGGGACTGAAGGGAGAAACGGCGATGTTGGCCACCGACTCGCGCCCACGCCGGGGGACGCGCCCCAAGGGCCAACGCCTCCTGCAGCCGGGGTGGCACTGGCTTCTGGCTGTGCCCCTGATAGTGTGGCTCATAATATCGATCTACCCCTTTCTCTGGATGATCTCGACTTCGCTCAAGAGTCCCGCCGAGGCGGATATCAGCACGTCCTTATGGCCAAGTGACCCGCTCAAAGGTCTGCAAGTCTTCGGGACAGTGTGGAACAGCCTTCACTTCTTTCAGGAGAGCATTAACAGCCTGGTCATCGCCGTAGCTATCGTGATCCTCACCTGGCTGCTCTACGGTCTGGCCGGTTATGCGTTTGCCGTCCTCTGGTTTCCTGGCCGCGATCAGCTATTCCTCCTGTTTACGGCCATGATTTTCGTGCCCGGTGTTACGATCTTGATTCCTTTGTTGGTGCTTTTGCGGAATCTGCATCTGGCCGAGACGCCCTGGGGGATCATTCTACCGATCGTGAATGGAGGGGGCCCGGTAGCTATTTTCTTGTTGCGCGGCTATTTTCGGGGCCTTTCCTCGGATTTGCGTGACTCGGCGAGAATCGACGGGGCAATGGAGCTTGGTATCTGGTGGAGGATCTATATGCCCCTGGCGCTGCCGGCCCTGACCTTTCTCGGTATTACGGGCTTTATGACGGGATTCAAGGAACTGATCTTGCCGCTGCTGACCCTAACACACGAGGGCACGTACCCCCTGACCCTGGGCGTGTATTATCTGAACCAGACGGAATTCGTTCAATGGAACCTGGTGATGGCCGGCTCACTGATTCTTATCCTGCCGATCCTCATCATATACTTTCTGTTTCAACGGTATTACATCGAGGGCCTCACGCTGGGAGCGGTCAGAGGTTAAGCATTGAACGCGAGAGCGCGAACCAATGAAGGAACCAGGAAGGGGCTGGATAGATGCGGGTGGCGGTGACCGGAGCGGCGGGACGGTTGGGCAGCGCGACGGTGGCGGCGCTGCTCGCCCAGAACCACGAGGTAGTCGGTATCGATCAAACACTCATCGCGAACCGGGACGTGCGGCGGATACGCCTGGATCTGCGCGACCTGGGCCAGACGTACGGGGCACTGGCGGGCGCGGATGTCGTGATCCATCTGGCGGCGATCGCGGCGCCGGTCGGTCTGCCTCCGGAGCTGGTGTACGCTACCAACGTCCTCAGTACATTCAACGTGTTCGAGGCGGCGGCCACGCTGGGTATTCGGCGCGTGGTCAGCGCCTCCAGCGTCTCGGCGCTTGGCTTCCCCTGGCAGCACCGGTGGAGCGAGCCGGATTACCTTCCTATCGACGAGGCGCATCCCCTCATCCCCCAGGACTGCTATGGGCTCTCCAAGGTCCACGGCGAGGATGTCGCCGCCGCGTACTGTCGGCGCGGGGCGGGGAGCGCGGCAAGTCTGCGCTTCTCCACTATTCTGACCCAGGAGGCGTACGAGCCCCTGATTGCTCGCACGCGCGAGGATCCCTACGGCCAGGCGCATTTACTCTGGTCCTATGTCGATGTGCGCGATGCCGCCGACGCCTGCGTGCTGGCGGCCGAGGCGGCGTTCGAGGGTCATGAACCCCTCTACATCACGGCGGACGACACTACCTCGGAGTTGCCGACCGCCGATCTGCTGGACCGCTGTTTCCCGGCGGTGCCGCGCCTGCCCGGCGACCGCTCGCCGCGCTGGTCGTTACTGGAGATCAGCCGCGCCGCGCGAGTGATCGGGTATCGGCCGCGCTACCGTTGGCAGGAGGTGCTCGCCGCGCTGAATAACAACCGATCCGCGTGATCTACACCCGTGCGTAGCCTGTTTTCGTGGGAGCGCATCGCCGCTTGGTGAAGCCCAACCGTATCACATTTGTGGAAATGTTGCCGATGGGCTTCGCGGGCCCGAAAATAGGTGCGCGGGTCTCCTGGCCCGCCAAAGCGACCAACCGCAAGCACCGATTGCGCTCTCCGGATGACCATTCGTGGCCGAACCAAGCGGGCCTGGAGACCCGCGCCCCTAGAACGCGGCCTCGAC
>JAICHN010000618.1 GCA_025924845.1 Chloroflexota bacterium
ACAATGGATACTAGACCCAAGCTGCGTGCTTGCGCGGAAGGACCTGTAAGCTGGAGCGGCACATGAGCACTCTCGTACTCACCACCGACGCACCAATTGTTGACGGGCCGACTCAAGGCCGGTGGACGCATGCCGACTGGGCAAAGCTGCCCGTGGACGGCAACCGCTATGAAGTGATTGAAGGCGTCCTGTATAGGAGTACCGCGCCGAGCTACTTCCATCAGTACATCACCCTCCAGCTGGTGCGACACATCGGCATACCGGCCGAGGATCAGGGTCTGGCGCGCGTCGGTTTCGCCCTGATCGGCGTATTGATGCCGGGATGCGACCCCGTGCAGCCGGACTTCGTGATAGTTCTGGCCGCGCGGGCGACCATCATTCACGATCGGCGGATCCATGGAACGCCGGACCTGATCGTGGAGATCCTCTCGCCCAGCAATCGCGCCTACGACGAACAGGTCAAGCTGCATGCCTACGCACGGGCGGGCTTGCCCGAATACACAATCATCGATCCGGTCAATCGTACCATACGGCACTATCGCTTGAAGCAATCCGGCGAGTACGGATCAGCCCAGGTCTACGACCAATCCCAAACCCTGCGCTTTGACTGCCTGCCGGGACTAGCCTTGCCGGTAGGCGACCTTTTTGCCGGCGCACAAGATACGATGGCGTAAAGGATGGTTCGTGGAACACAAGTGTTTACTGGGCGTATTCGCCCATCCTGATGACGAATCGTTCGCGGTAGGTGGTGTGCTGCGCATGTACGCCGACGCGGGGATTCGTACGGCGCTGGTCTGCGCCACGCGCGGCGAGGCGGGTGAAATCAGTGACCCTACCCTGGCTACGCCGGAGACGCTGGGCCGGGTGCGGGAACAGGAGATGTGCGATGCCTGCGTGATACTTGGCGTAAGCGACCTCACCTTCCTGGATTACCGGGACGGTACTCTGGCCCAGGTCCCCCGCGATGAAGCGGTGGGAAGAGTGGTGCGCTGCATTCGCCGCCTGCGTCCGCAAGTAGTGGTGACCTTCGATGCCAATGGCGGCTATGGCCATACCGACCACATCGCGGCCCACCAGATCACCAATCAGGCGTTCGAGCAAGCGGGCGATCCTGCATGCTATCCGGAGCAACTGGCGGATGGCCTGTCGGCCTACGCGCCCCAGAAGCTGTACTACAGCGCCCTGGCTCGGAGCACCGGGAGCCAATTGCGCGCCTACCTGCAAAAGGCCGGGATCAATTTCGCTCCGGGTGGCGATCAGGCGACGATCCCCGCCGAGCAGATGGGCACCCCTGACGAACTGATCACCACGGTCATTCCGCTTTCCGACCGGATCTATGAGACCAAGGTGCGGGCCTGGGCCGCGCATCGGACTCAGAACGACCCGAACGATTTTCTGAATCGGCTACCGCCCGACATAGGCCGTCTCCTGCGCGGCACGGAGCGCTTCGTCCTGGCCTTCCCCCCGGGCGCGCCGGGCAATGGCGCCGAGCACGACCTGTTCACGGGGGTGACGGCTTAAACACATTCGGGTTGCTCGGCGGGCAACCGAACAGCGTTTGGGATAATTGGGATTCGTGCTCCTTGTCTTCTAGTCTGCCGTCACGGCGCTCCTTGTTCCTTCTTCGGTCCGTCCAGCCGGTGGCCCAGGAGTTCGGCCGCGGCTGCGCGAGTCGGCTCCGCGCACCAGCACTACCGAGCATGGAGCATGGTCGATCACGAAGCGGGCGCACCGGCCCAGGGCATGGGGACCTAACTCTACCCGATGTTGGCCTACCGCCAGGAGATCGGCCTGTTCGGCCAGGGCCAGACGGACCAACTCTCGCTCGGGATTGCCGTGCGGGCTCACCGTACGGCGGCTCGCGACCGGCCAGTCGCGGCTGAGCGCCAGCGCCTCCTCCAGGATCTCGTTCGCTGCCTGGGTTTCCGCTTCCCGCACTCCGCGATGCTGGGGCGGGACAGTATGACGGCCCAGCCAGTGGTGCCCGGCCATGCGCCGCCAATCCTGCTCGTTGGCCGTATCGATTACGTGCGCAAAAAGAATCTCGGCGCCGGCCACGGGAGCCACACGAGCCAGATTATCCAGGAACGCAGCCAGATCATGTTCATCGCACGCAGCGATCAGCTTCACGGCGTCTCCCTCTGCTTATCCAGACGATCGCCCCTGTATCGTGCGATTGACCTAGTCGCCGGAGACAAAAGCAGCCACAGGGCAAGACGTCCCGATCCTTCCCTTTCCCTCGGCGGCAAGCGATATCCCGGCGATCGCGGCGCTCCGCCGAGCAGGATTAGACCTCGGCCACGTTTTGTGTGGTTGCCGCGCGCACGAGTAAGTCGTCGAGGATCGATTGGTCCGCCCTGCCGATGCGCGTCTCAAGGGACTCCGGTACCGCGCCAAAGCGCGCTTCGATCAACCGCCGTACGGCCTCCCGCTTCCCCTCCTCGCGTCCTTCCTCGCGTCCTGCCTCGCGCCCTTCCTCGCGTCCCTCGGCTCGACTTA
>JAICHN010000619.1 GCA_025924845.1 Chloroflexota bacterium
ATGAAGGCTTCTGGATCGAGTTGCAGCGCCATTTCCTCGCTGAAGACAATGCGCTTCTGGTCGGGTTGCGCGACCTGGCGAACGAATTGGGCCTCGGCCAGGTGGTCACCAATGATGTCCACTACGCCTGCGCGCGGGACGCGGACCTGCAGGATGCCCTGGTTTGTATTCGCGAGCACATCACCGTGGAGGATGCCCATCCGGCCCGGCGCCGCAATGGCGAATACGCCCTGAAATCCGCCGCGCGCATGGCCGCCCTCTTCCCCGACTGTCCCGAGGCGATCGCCAACAGCGTGCTCATCGCCCACCGCTGTCACGTCTCGCTTGATTTCAAGGAAGCCCGTCTCCCTCCCTTCCCCGTGCCCCAGGGAACGACGCCGATCGGCCGCCTGCGCGACCTTTGCCGGCAGGGACTGTATCGTCGTTATGTTGATAACCGGGTCACCGCACTCGATCGTCTCGAGTACGAACTGGGGGTGATCGAGCGCACGAAGCTGGCCGAGTACTTCCTGATCGTCTACGATATTGTGCGGTTTGCCCGGGGCAAGAGTATTCTTTGCCAGGGCCGCGGCTCGGCCGCCGATTCGATCGCCGTGTACTGCCTGGGCATCACCCCCGTCGATCCATTGGCTCACAACCTCCTCTTTGACCGCTTCCTACAGGAGGGTCGGGTCAGTATGCCCGATATCGATCTCGATATCCAGAACGACCGGCGCGAGGAGGTGATCCGGTATGTCTATGACCGCTACGGCGAGCCCCATACCGCCATGGTCTGCAACGTGGTCACCTTCCGCCCCCGCTCCGCCCTGCGCGACCTGGGCCGGGTGCTCGGCTTCCCCCCACCCCTGATCGACCAACTGGCCAAGAGCGTGGACGGCTGGTCGCTCGAGGACGCCCACGCCGCGATCGACCGCCTGGGCCTGGCGAAGGAGCAGCGGGAGAGCCGCCCCTGGGCCACGCTGATCCGCCTGGCCGACGCGCTCGACGGCTGCCCGCGCCATCTTTCTATCCATGTGGGAGGGATGATCATTACTTCTCGCCCCTTAATGGAGATCGTGCCCCTGGAGCGGGCCACCATGCCGGGACGCGTGGTGGTGCAGTGGAACAAGGATGACGTGGAGGATGCCGGACTGATCAAAATCGATCTGTTGGGGCTGGGCATGCTTGCCTTGATCAGCGAAGCGGGCAATCTGGTCCGCGCCGCCGGCGGCGCCATGCCTGCCCAGGAGGATCTACCGCTGGACGACGAGCGGATCTATGCCATGCTCCGCCGAGGCGACACGATCGGCTGCTTCCAGGTGGAGAGCAGAGCGCAGGAACAGATGGTGCATAAGCATCAACCCCGCGAGTTCAACGACATCGTGGTCCAGGTGGCGATCGTGCGCCCCGGCCCGATCATGGGCAATATGGTACATCCCTACCTGCGTCGCCGTCAGGGACTGGAGCCGGTCTGTTATCCTCATCCCCTTTTGGAGGACATTCTCCGCGACACGCTCGGCATTGTGCTCTATCAGGAGCAGATTATCCAGATCGCCACCGATGTGGCCGGTTTTACGCCCGCCGGGGCCGACCGCCTCCGCCGCGCCATGACCGGGGGCCGTACCTCCGGCGGTATGGCGGCGCTACGGGCCGACTTCGAGGCGGGCTGCCGCGCGAACGGGCTGAGCGAGGAGCAGGCGGCCACACTCTTTGTGCAGATCAGCGGCTTCGGCCAATACGGCTTCTGCCGCTCTCATGCCGCCTGCTTCGCTCTTCTGGCCTATCAATCGCTCTGGCTCAAACACTACCACCCAGCCCCGTTCTATTGCGCGCTGCTCAGCAATCAGCCGATGGGCTTCTATGCGCCCGCCGTGATCGCCAATGACGCGCGCCGCCACGGCGTACTCATTCTGCCCGTGGACGTGTCGTACAGCCAGGTGCGCTGCACGATCGAGGATGGGGCCGTTCGCCTGGGCTATAATTACGTGCGCCACATCGGCGCCGCCGCCCAGGCCCGCCTTGCCTCCACCCTGGCCGAGGGTCCATTCAGTTCCGTGGTGAACTTCTGGGCGCGCACCGGCCTGGATCTCAAGGCGATGGCCGCCCTGGCTCGGGTGGGCGCCTTCGATCCCTTCGGCGTCACACGCCGCCAGGTGCTGTGGGATCTGCCGTTGTTGGCCGAGGAAGCGCGTGCCCTGGCCGGTCAACGCATTCTGCTGCGCGAGTTCGATGAGCAGGCCGACCTTCCGAAGATGGATCAGTATGACCACGTGGAAGCCGAGCAGGAGGTGCTGGGCCTCTCCACCGGCGTCCATCCCTTCCATTTTGTCCGCCCCCGGCTGCCTGCCCATATCCTACGCGCCGAAACCCTCAAGTTCATCCAGAATGGGATCGTCGTGTGGACGGCCGGGTTTGCTATTTGCCGCCAGCGCCCAGGCACGGCGCGCGGCTTTGTGTTCCTGACCCTGGAGGACGAGACGGGCGTGGTCAACGTGATAGTCCGGCCGCCC
>JAICHN010000620.1 GCA_025924845.1 Chloroflexota bacterium
CGTGCCGTGGCGCCCGCGTACCGAACGAGGAAAGGAAGATCAGCCAATGCAGCGGGAAGACATTATCAGCATCCTGATCGCGGAGGATCACGCCGTGATGCGCCAGGGTCTGCGGCGATTGCTCACGGAGGCACGCACCGGCTACGAGATCCTGGGGCTCGTCATGCAGCATCAGCCTGACCTCTTGCTGCTCGACATAGACCTACCGGGACAAAATGGGTTGGCGGCGTTGCGAACCGTACAGTTGCATATTGCCCGCCCGCCGCGCGTGCTGGTGCTCTCCGCCTTCCATGACGAGGAGTACGTAGGCCGCGCCCGCGAACTGGGCGTTGCCGGTTTTCTGTCCAAGGACTGCGACGGGGAACGCCTACGCGACGCCATCCATCGAATTATGGCTGGCGAGCAGGTGCTCGATCCGGTAATAGAGGCCATGGTGAACAAACAATGCTATAGCTCCAAAGGCCGCTTCCAGCGCTACAGCGACGGATCGAAAGCGCTCAGCGGGGCCGAACTCGACGTGTTGAGGCATATGCTAGAGGGAGAGTCGTACGAGGAGATCGCCACTGCGTTGGGGCGGGAGCACGGCACCGTGCGCAGCCAGGCGGCCAATGTATTCGATAAGCTCGACGTAAGCAGCCGCGGGCAGGCAGTGCGCAAGGCGCTTCAACTGGGTATTGTGCATCTGAGTGATGAGTAGTCGGTAAAGCCCGCACGGCTCAGTTGGCGCGGGCGGCGCTCGGGATCGGCCAGGCGCAACAGACACGGCAGTATGCCCGCGTAGCCCACCATATAGTCCGGCGTGAAGATAACCGGGGACTCGGAGGGCCATTCCAGCCGGCCCTCCCGTTCAGAGGCGTAGGCATTGAGGAGCCGGGCCAGGGATCGCGCCTCGCGTAGATAGGCCGCGTCGCCGGTTGCCTGGAACACATCCAGCAAGAACTCGATGTTGCCGGCCAGGCCATGGCACTGAGTGGGTCCGGCCCGCCGCGAGCCTCGGGCCACGCTGCGTGCCGCCTCCAGGGCAAGCTCCAGGGCGGCCGGTGCGACGTTCAGCCGGGCGGCGCGGAGCAGGAATTGGCCGATCCCGGCCGCTCCGTGGCACCAGAATGGGCCAAAGTAGTCGCCACCCGGCTGCGCCGGCCAATCGAGTGAGAGTTCGTCCGGGAGGTAGGCGCGCTTGGTCGCGCTCTGTTCGAGCGTGATAACCGCTCGCCGCGCCGGCGCCAACCAGCGTTCCTCACCGGTCGTTTCATAAAGATCGAGCAGCGCATCGGCGATCCCTGCCAGGCCGTGCGCGTACCCCAACTGGGCCTGGCCGCTCATGTCTTCATAGCCGTCCGGAATGCGCCACTGTATGCCTCCCGACGCGAACGGTGCTTCCTCCGCCGCATTCAACAGCGTTTCGCCGGCGGCAACGGCGTAATCACGTTGTTCGCGATCGCCCGTCGCGTCCCACAACATCAGGTGAAAGCGCAGACGTCCTGCCGTACCGTTGAAGAGGTCCGGGGAACGGTACGGCAACCCCCCCACTAATCGCCCTCGTTCCACCGCCGCCTCAATCAGCCCGTGGTCGTCGAGTACCTGTCCTGCCCGCAGCAACGCGGCGCCGATTCCCGCCTCACCCACATAGAGGCCGGGCAGTGGCTCGCTCGCGAGGGGAGGCGAGGCGCGCAGCCGGCGTGCTCCTTCTACCAACACCTCACGCTGCCCCGGGTCGCCAAAGACCATAACCGCCTCGGCAAGTGCCAGAAGCGCCCCCGCGCCGCCGAAGTTGAGGTCGCGCCCCTGGATGCCATAGGCCAGATTGTGCATGCTGGTCCAGGCCATGCCCGTCCCATCCGCCGCCGGCCGCGCCGCGAGGCGGAGACTTTCGCCAAGCCGTCGCGCACGGTCAAGAAAGTGCTCACGCGTCGTGTTTTCCGCGCCGTCAGGCGCCGAGTCCGGCCCCAGTTCGGCGCCGATCGCGGGCGTCACCCAGTCGGCACGAAGCGCAGCCTCGGCGAGCGCAGTCTCTACCTCGGCCGGCGTGCGATAGCGGCGCGCGGGATCGGGATCGAGGCAACGCTCGATCACCCGGGCAAGGGCGGGATTGCAGGCCGGATTGAGCAAAGTGACGGGGCGTTCCGGAAGGGCGAGCGGATGGGGCGCCGCCGCCGGTTCCGCACCCGTAGCCGCGAAGTACAGCACCCCGCCCAAGCTGTACACGTCATCCTGGATACTCGCCTCCGCCCCTGCCGCGTGTTGGGGCGACATATAGCCGCGCGTGCCCCCTCCCCAGGGAAGCATGGCCGCGCCAACGAGCTGGGCAATGTCGAAGTCGATCAGGCGCAACCGCCCGTCCGGCGCCACCATGATGTTGGTGGACTTGAGATCGCGATAGATCAGGCCCTGGGCGTGCAGCATCGACAGGATGTCCGCGAGCGCCCTGCCCCAGGCGATGACCCGCCCACTCGCCGGCAATCTCCCCGCCGCGAGGATATCCTTCA
>JAICHN010000621.1 GCA_025924845.1 Chloroflexota bacterium
CGGCGAGATCGCGGGATCCGTGGCGAAGGGAGTACCGGAAACCAGTAGATGGGCCTGGCTATTGTCCTGGGCATCGCCGGGTGGGTGAAAGGACATGATCCAGATTGAGGTCTGCATCATGTCGTCGGAGGTCTTAACATAGAGCAGATGCGTGCCATCGGGAGTCCAGGTCGCCTGCGAATCGTTGTCCAGCAAGGGCGTAAGTTGGACGGCGGAGAGGGTGTTGGGATTAAGCGCCACGAGATAGGCGAGCGAGCGGCTGGTGTTGTCGCGCGCGGTCTCGTAGAGGTAGCGGCTATAGACGATCACGTTGGGATCGTCAGGTCGGGGAGCGGCATCATAGTCACCGCCGCTCTGGAAGGCGGGGGTGGTGAGCTTAACCGCCGTACCGGTCGTGCAGGGCCCTACCGCCGGGCAGCGGGTAATGCTGAACTCAGTTCGGTCGAAGTTATTCGTGCCGGCGATGGGGGCACCTGGATAGCTCCAGGAGAACAGCACGCTTTTCCCATCGGCGGACCAGGCGGGCATGGCGGCGGTCAGCCCGGTCGATGCATTTTGCGGATCGGTCAGGGCGTCATTAACCAGCTTGGTCAGGGCATGGGTCTTGAGGTTCAGTAGCCATAAATCCTGGTAATTCTTGGAAAAGAGGATGAAGGCCAATTGCGTGCCGTCGGGCGAGAGCGCGGGCTCGGCGCCGGTAGTGATTAATTGGGGCGCTTCATTATGATGTACCGAGTAAATGGTATTTCCCTTGACATAATATATGTGGCCGGGGATGTAGGTGTCCGGAGGGAGGATGGGGGTAGGAGTGCGGAGATCCACGGTGGCCGTGGTAAGCGGGGCGTTTGGCGTTAGATTATCCGGCGGCGTCGCCGTCACGGCGGCGGGCGCGCTGGGAATGCTGTTTGGGGCCGAGCTACCCAGCATGAGCACGGCAAGGACGACCGCCACGACGAGCGCGGCGACGAGCTTGATCCAGGTGAGAACTGGACGCGGTGCGCGTCGGGTCGGGGGAGGCGGCGGGGCAGGGGTCATCACATCGAGCAACCTTTGTAGGCGTTGTCCGACATCACGCAACGAAAGAGGGCGTCGAACTTTGGCCAGTTAGGAATGAGCGCGTCGCCTACCGTGGGCAGCGTTTGGTCCACGGCGTAGCCGTTGCCGGAGTTCGGGTAGTACTGGTGAATGTGAGACGAAGGGATGCCCAGGGTAGCTTTAGCCAGGGCAAGGATTTCCGGAATACCGAGATCGGTCTTGAACTGGTCTCCCATATCCTGAACCAATGAGGGAATCTTGCTCAAGTCCATCCCTTTTAGCTTCTCGCGCACCTTGAGCAAGACCTGCTGTTGGCGTTGAGAGCGGCCGAAATCGCCGATCAGGTCGGCATGGCGCGCCCGGACATACTGGAGGGCGGTCTCCCCATCGAGGTGTTGCGGCCCGGCCGGAATAAAGAACCGGCGAATGGCATAGATGCCGCCGCTCGGATTGAGATCATCGGGAAAGTCATTTTCCACCATGGGGTGCATGACGTTAATATCGACACCGCCCAAGGAGTTGATCACGTTAATAAAGCCTTCGAGACCGATCCAGGCATAGTGGTCCACGCGTACGTGAAAGTTGGCCTCCACGGTACTGACCACCAACGACAAATTGCTGTAACCGGGCGCGGTGTCGATTTTATCGGAGATGAATCCGGGAATCGGCACATAGAGGTCACGTGGAATGGTGATCGAATAGGCCACTTTGCGCTTGGTATCGTAGGAAACAAAGATAATCACCTGGGTATCTGGACTGGTACCGGGCGCGTTTTTGGCATCGTTGTCGCTGCCGAGCAACAGAAAGTTAATGCGGCCTGACGGGCTCTTGATCGGCGGCAGGGTGGCGGTTGGGGTGGGCTGGGCCTTGACCACGCGGACGGAGGGGGTGGGCGACGGAGTGTAGGTCGCACGGAGGGGACTGGGCAGGGCTTGGCCCGTATCGTGGGAGATCACCTGGGCGGCATCGTACCATGGGCGAGCCGCATAGGCGATGGAGCCGCCGAGTGCCGCCGCAATGACCAGCAAAAGAACCCAAAGGCTAAATCGCCGCACGTTGTCCCGCCTCTTCGCTTTGATCAATTACGGCGGTACGGCGCCGGAAAAAGACACGCCGTTCCCTTGGTGTCTGCTCATCCACGCCGCTGATCGTAATCAGGCGCCCTCATTACCGTCAAGGCAGAGTGCGGACTTTACGATACGCTCCGGCCCGTCTGGGCCATTGGCAGCGAATACACGGCAACGGTATAGTGTGCTTCGGGCCGGCTCACCGCCGCCCCATGGTCGTGCTTTCTTGAACCGCGTTCCTGGTGTTGGAGAGTAATGGATATCGCCCTGGCCCGCCTGGACAACGGTCTGCGGGTGGTTGCCGTACCGATGCCGGGTATGTTCTCGGTGGCGGTTTCCGTGCAGTTCGCGGTCGGCTCTCGCGACGAGGACGACGCCGAG
>JAICHN010000622.1 GCA_025924845.1 Chloroflexota bacterium
CCTTTTCGTCGATCTGCCGGCCTACCAGCAGGCAGAAGTACGTGACGCCACGGGCGCCGGAGACACCGTATCGGCGGCGGCGACGCTGGCCCTGAGCGCGGGCGCCACGCTGTTGGAGGCGGCACAACTCGGCACGGTCGCCGCCGGCCTGGTGGTACGCAGACTGGGCGCGGCCACGGTGAGCAGCGCGGAATTGGCGATGGCCATTGGTAACGAAGCGGCGCCCAGGGCGAAGTCTTCAGAGGATGGTACCTGAATGGGGAACGGGAACGAGGCAAGGACGCGGTATAATGGCACAAACGGTGCCGAGAATCGGCGTATTGCGGTGGGCCCCTGGGCAAGGGAGTATGGGGAAGCATGAGGGTCACGGCGTTTGGCCTAACTGACCATGGGGTACGGCGCGCACAGAATCAGGACTCCGTGCTGTGCTCAACCTTGGTAGCGGATGAGCGCCCGATCGGTCTTTATGCGGTGGCCGATGGTATGGGTGGGCAGAGCGCGGGCGACATCGCCAGTCGGCTTGCCATTGAAACCATTCAGATGGAACTGGGCCAGTATCTGGAGCGGACGATTGGGGCCGATATTCTTGATCCCTCCGATGCGGTGACCGTACGCCTGGACGACGCGCCGGCTCTGGTGGATAACCCCAACCTCTCGATGGTGGATGTGTTGGCGGGCACGATGCAACTGTGTAACCAGCGAATCCGAGACTACGGACAAGCGCACGCCGACGCGGTGGGCCTGGGCTCGACCCTTACCGTGGTCATGTTGGCCGGAAAACTTGCTCTGATCGGCAACATCGGAGACAGCAGAACCTATATGATTCGCGAGGGCGCGATTCGCAGCCTGACCGAGGACCACTCGCTGGTGGGCAGCCTGGTTCGCCAGGGAGTGATTGCCGAAAGCGATGTCTATAGCCATCCGCAACGTAACTTGATCTATAATGCGCTGGGCACTCGCGCCGACGCGAATCCCGATATCTCTATGCAGCGCCTTCAAGAGGGTGATATTCTGGTGCTCTGCTCCGATGGATTGTGGGAGATGGTACGAGATGACGATATCCGCGAGGCAGCGGCATCAATTGAGGATCCCGAGGAGGCTGCTATGACTCTGGTGAACCAGGCAAACGCCAACGGAGGAGTGGACAATATCAGTGTCATCATCGTGCGTGTGTCGTAGCTATGGCTCAATGCGCGCAATGCCGGCACGAAAATATCGAGGGCGCCTTGTTCTGCGACCAGTGCGGTAGTACCCTGGACGATTCGGCCCCTCTGGTAGCAGTCCGACCGCGCCGACAGACGTCGTCGCTCATCGAGTCGGTGCTCACCGGACCCAAGCACGATCGACCCGAGACGGTAATTCTTGACGATCGGGACGAGAACGAGCAGGCCGTGGCTCCGTCCACCCTGCCGTCAAACAGCTTTTTCTTGATTACCACCTCCGGCCGGCGCATTCCCGTTCCACCTCTGGAGCAGGTTATCCTGGGCCGAGCGGACTCGCGTTCCGGGGTGCGCCCCGACATTGACCTCAGTTTCGAGGCCGCGCAACAAGCCGGCGTGTCGCGCCGCCATTGCCGTCTCATCTGGCGGGAGGGCCACTGGCTGCTCGAGGACTTGATGAGCACGAATTACACCCTGGTCAACGGCACCAGGCTTGCCTCGCACTCCCCCATGCAGATCGAGGAGGGAGACGAGATTCGCCTTGGTAAGTTGACCCTTATCGTCGGCCAGGGCGCCGCTCAGGAGTGAGCAGCGCGGTCAGACGGCAATATCTCGACCTTAAGGGCGCCCATCCCGAGGCTCTGCTGTTCTTTCGCCTGGGCGATTTTTACGAGTTGTTCGACGATGATGCGCAACTGGCATCACGCGTCTTGCAATTGACGCTGACCAGTCGTGAGTTCGCCAAGGGTGAACGATCACCGATGGCCGGCGTCCCCCATGCCCATATTGAAACCTATATCGGTCGCCTTGTCGAGCGCGGCTATCCGGTCGCCGTAGCAGAGCAGGTGGGCGACCCTCGCCTGGCCAAGGGCTTGGTGGAGCGTCGCATTACCCGAGTCGTGACGCCGGGCACAATTCGCGACCCAGCGCTGCTCGAAGGGAATCGCAATAACTATCTTGCCGCCGTGTTGCCGCATGGCCAGGCAGCGGGCATCGCCTACGCGGACATCACGACCGGTGAATTTATTCTGCAACAGGTGCAGGCCGAGGCCCTGGAGCCGGCACTGCTCCGTGAGTTGGAGCGGATCGCGCCGGCCGAAGTGCTGTGGCCAATCGCTGCCGTTCAGGAGCCGCTGCCCATCGCGGCCGGCACCGTAAAGGAGGAAGGCGAACCGTCCTCGTCTCCGCCGGCCATCCCTTTCGCGGTGGCGGGCGCCGTAATGACCGCGTTTCCCGCGCACCACTTCACGGAGGAGCCTGCCCGAACGCGGCTCGGCGCCCTGGCGGGCAGCGACGCGGCCTCGTCCTC
>JAICHN010000623.1 GCA_025924845.1 Chloroflexota bacterium
TCGGCAAAAGGATAGGGCATGATCCGCGCCAGGGCTAACCCTTCCTCCAGGCTGGAGGCAGCTTCATTCCACTGCTCTCGGCGCAGGGCAATCATGGTCCGCACCCGCAGCGCCTCCACCAGCACCAAGCGCATTTCCTCGGGCCGGGCGCGGACCAGCGCCTGATCCACCGTCTCGGCGGCAAGGTCGATCCGTCTCAGTTCAAGATGTGCCCAGGCCAGCACCGGCAAGAGCATGGTCACGTCGTATTCCTGTAGGCCGGGCCGATCGAGCAGCGGCAGCAGGCGGATACGCGCCGCCTCCGGGCGGCCCTCCAGGATGTCGATCTCGGCCATGATAGTGGATGCCCAGCGCCGCGCCTGCAAGTCTTCATTTTGGTCACACAGCGCCAGGGCTTCTCGAATGGAATCGATCGCGGAGACCCGATCGCCCTCGACCAGAGCCAGACGTGCCTTGAAAATCAGCGGATAGGCTGAATATAACGACCGATCAACTTCGCGGCTCAACGCCCAAGCGCGATCCAAAACGGCGTGAGCGTCCGGCAAATCGCCGTGCAGGGTGGAGAGCCAACCGCGCATGGCCAGGGTTAAAGCAAGACTAGCGGGATTTCCCAGAGGTTCGGCCAGCGCCTGAGATCGCACAATATGGCGCATCCCAACGGAGAAGTCGCCACGCAAACCGTACATGTGGGCGAGATCGCGGTGAAGGAGGACCTGGGACCGCGGATCGCCCCTCGACTCGGCAAGCCGGGTCACGGCCAGGTCGGCGGACAGCGCGTCATTCAGTCGGCCCAGTATCTGCAGAATATTGCCTCGATGCAACGAGGCATCCAGTAAGATGACGTCGTTATTGCTTGCCCGAGCGAGATCCGCCGCACGCTCGGTCACGGCCAGCGACTCATCATAGCGACCGGCCGTAAAGAGGAGGACCGCCAGTTGCACGTGCAATGAAGGCAAATGGGAGGAGGTACCGTTACGATCCAATTGCTCCAGTAGCGACTGGAGGTAGACAATCCCTTCATGGGGAGTTCCCCGCAAAGCATACGCGTGGGCCATGCCGGTCGAGGCGCGTCCCAGCCCATCGAGATCGCCCGCGGCCCGATAGATTGCCGCGGCTTGCCCCACTATCGCCAAGGCATCGTCGTAGCGCCCGGAAGAAAGGAGTACCACTCCCAGCTTTTCGCGAACGCGAGCGGCGCCGCTGGTGCGGCCAAGCCGATCCAGGATTTCCATGGTTTGGCGGTAAAAGGTCTCGGCGGATCGCGAAGCCCACTGGGCCCATGCGTGGTCACCTGCTTCTTCCAGATAGCGGGCTGCCTTCTCCGGCTCCCCACCTCGGCTGAAGTGGTAGGCCGAAACTTCGGCGGAGATACCGATGGACGCCTGTACCAGGGCATTGGCTATGCGCCGATGCAGCAACTCGCGCCGCGCCGCCCCCACATCGGCCTCCAGCACTTCGCGGATCACGTCGTGGGCGAAGAGATAATCCGCTTCTCCCTCCTCCACCAGCAGCCGGGCTCGGCAGGCTGCCTCCAACCCTGCCGTTACGTCCTCCTCGGACTGCCCCGCCGCCGCGATCAACAATCTACGGGGCACCCGCCGGCCGATAATTGATGCTACCCCCAGGAGTTGCCGAGCAGGCTCGGGTAAGACGGATACCCGTCGACGAATCCCCTGCGCCAGATCCCAGGGAACCCCTTCCTCGGCCCCCGTCGCCATGGCCTGCGCGTAGCTGACCAGGAAGAAGGGCACGCCTCCCGAGCGCTGCAGGGCGTGCTCGGTCATGGCATGTGTTTCGTCGGATGGGCCGACCAGTAGTTCCGCCAAGAGGATCGCCGCGTCCCGCCTGTCCAGAGGGCCGAGCGGAAGGGAGAGTGCTAGACCCGCCTGGGCCAGATCAGCCGACAGCAGGTTGAGCGGATCGGAAGGCCGCACCTCGCTATCGCGAAAGGCGCCTACCATACGCAGGGGCAAGACCGCACTGCAGGCCAGATTATGCAGCAGATCGAGCGCGTCCGGGCCGGCCCACTGCAAGTCGTCCAGAATCAACAAGGTACCGGCCGGCCCCGCTATATTGGTCAGGTAGCGCCCCACGGCATCGTACATCAGGCGACGCTCCTGATCGGCTGACGGAAGCGGGCCGGCCGGTCCCTTCAACTCAGGTAGAAGCCGGCCGAGCCAGGCGCATTCAGCCAGCGCTGCTTGTCGCTCATGGGCGGTCAGGGTACGAATGTGCAGGGCCAGGGCGTCAACCAGGGGGGCGTAGGGCTCCTGGCCTTCCCGCCGCCGACAACCGCCGGTGAGCACGCGCCAACCGACACCCACGGCTTGCTCGGCCACCGCCTGCAAGAGCCGCGTTTTGCCAATGCCCGGCTCTCCGGCCGCCAGCAATACTCGCGGCGCCGACCTCTGACGCCCGCCGGCCAGGAATCCGGCCACCAGGGCCATCTCGCGCTCACGCCCCA
>JAICHN010000624.1 GCA_025924845.1 Chloroflexota bacterium
CCAAGCTCGCCGTCGGCGTCGGACACTGCCATGCCGATCACGTTCATCCTACCATCATGCCTCAGGTAGCCGTCGCCAACGATGTAACCGAGTACTTCACCCAACTCGCTAGACCACTCTCGCGGCGGCGTGACTTTGCCCTTCCGCTCCCAGGCCGCCAGCCGAATCGCCCCGCGCTTGCCAAAACCAGGCATGGTCGGCAGGCGCGACTCGGAGGACCAGTTTCCTTCCGCGCTCTGGAGCAGCAGCGTATCGCCGTACCGCAATTCATCCAGCCGGCGATACCCCTCGGTAGTCAGGAAACGATGGTTTGGCGTAGCAGTGATCTCGATGCCGTGGCTGGTAATTAGTTTGAGAACCGGAACCTGGCGTCCTGTCTGGAACACGGGCACGGCCGACCGGAAGGTTACACCACCGGCGTCAGGAACAGGCGATCCATTGACTACTTCCCGGCGCACCAGTTTGTGTGAAGAGGCGCGGTAGTCGGTCCCTACGGTGATCGCTTCGCCACTGGCATGTAAGGCGCCCATGCGTCGCATGCCTGAGCCGGTGGCAAGCCAGGTGTCGGCCACGAGGCAGGGATTAGTCGCTTCGATCTGCTCCAGTTCGGGGATGGGATTACTGGCGCTGTTATTCGCCCGATCGATAAAGAGCAGCCCAGGATCGCCGGTGGACCAGGCGGCCGCGCATATTTTGTCGAACACCGTGCGGGCGTTGAGTTGCCCGGTGACCTGGCCGGTGTGCGGGTCGCGCAAATCGTAGTCCGCGCCGCGCTCCAGGGCATCCATGAAGGCATCCGTGGCGGCGACCGAAATGTTGAAGTTGGTAATATCGCGGACTCCGGTCACCGGGTCGGGCCGCTTACACTCGATGAACTTCAGGATGTCAGGGTGGTCGACGCGGAGGACGCCCATGTTTGCCCCCCGTCGCGTGCCGCCTTGTTTCACCGCCTCGGTGGCGGCATTGAACACCCGCAGGAAACTGACCGGGCCGCTTGCCACGCCGCGCGTAGTGGCGACCTCGCTGCCTTCAGAGCGGAGGCGGGAGAGGCCAAAACCAGTGCCGCCCCCACTTTTATGAATGATCGCCGCGTGCTTGATCGCGTCGAAAATCTCGGGAAGGCTGTCGCCGACCGGAAGCACGAAGCATGCGGAAAGCTGCTGGCCATTATTCTTGCCCGCGTTCATCAAAGTGGGCGAATTGGGCATGAACTGGCGGTCAATCATCACCTGATAGAACTGCTCGGCGACCCGATCCACCGCCGCCTGGTCGGCGCCCCAAGTGCGTTCAGCCTCGGCAACGGCGCGGGCGACCCTGGCGCACATGGCGTCCTCGTCCTCCAGCAGCTTTCCGTCCTTGCGCCAGAGGTAACGCTCCTTGAGCACGCGGCTGGCGCTTTCGGACCATTGTCCCTTCTTGCGTTCCACGATCATCGGTCGACTGTCCTTCCTTGCTCCAGGGGGTTTGCCTTCTCGATGGGTCAGCGCCGTTCGCATTATTGGGGTCTTTGGGCGGGGGAATCGTGACTCACGCCGTCGATGGCTTCCTGTAGGTCTCGCGAGGTGGTGAAGCTGAGATACACGGAGGCGAAACGCACATAGGCGATGGGGCTGAGCAAGCGCAGATGGGCCATCACATGCTCGCCAATCAGGTGGCTGGGAACTTCCGCCGAGCCCTGACCGAACAACTCCGCCTCCACCTCGTCCACCACGCTGTCCACCGCATCGGTGGGGATGGGTAGTCGATGACAGGCGGTGGCGACACCGCGCCGCAGTTTCTCGCGATCGTAGTCTTCCCGCTGCCCGCTCTTTTTCACTACCGAGAGCCCTACGTGTTCCAGGCGCTCGTAGGTGGTATAGCGTTGCTTGCACCGGGTACATTCACGCCGCCGCCGAATGCTGCCGCCGGTCTTGGTCTCGGTTTCACGGGAATCAATGACCCGTGAATCGTTGTGACCGCAGTATGGGCACTTCACCGCGTTAACCGCACTCCAATCTCAGCGAACCCCTATATATAGTACCGATCCGCCCACCAGACCCCTGAACCTTGTATACGTTAGCACGGTTGGCCTAGGGGATCAAGGGTTGTTCGTGCAAAACTCGGGCGCGAAATGCAGATCATGGAATGACGAGCAACCATGTACAGTCGGATCGGACGGACGGGACGGATGGGACGGGTCAACTGCGGTGTCGTAGGCGCCCTCGCGGGCGCGAAAACGGTAAGCTGGACGGGGGAGAAACCTGTTTGATGGATCCAAGCCCGATTGCCGCGAACGCGGAGGCGACCGCCGCGAACGCGCGGCCGTCCCCGGAGCCTGTGGGGCAAGCGACGCCGCGACGCCGGGGCCGGCCGTCGCTTTTGCGGCCCGCCCTCACCCTCCTTGCCGTGATCGCACTGGTCATCTTTGGCTCGCGTCATCCCGGCTCCACATCCCGTCCATCAAGCAAACCCAC
>JAICHN010000625.1 GCA_025924845.1 Chloroflexota bacterium
ACCTTGGCGACCCACAGCCCGTAGCCTTCGGCCTCGTCTTCCGGAATCCCATCGGCCAGCGCCTTGCGGCGGTTATATTCGGCAAACACATCGAACCGGCGGATGGGCAGTCGTGGTTTCACCATAGTTCGCATCCCCCACTCGATACCTGCAGGGGCCGGTTTGAAACCGGCCTCAGCACGCAGGATCATCCCGGCGGACGGCGCGATCAGCCCGCCGGTGCCGTCTAGGGATGCAGATTCCATACCGTTGATGGAGGAAAGCCAACCCTCGTTCAAGGCTACACTTGGCTGCCGCTTGCCAAAATAACGTGGGACCGGTTACTTTTGGTGCCGTCTGATCTTCGAGGTCCTGCGTAGCAAGTAGCCTCCGATGCTCAGGGTTAGGCTCAGGATCAGCAGATCTGCCACGCTGGGCGGGCCGGGCCGGCCAGCCCCCGGTAAACTTGCCGCTACTTCCGGTCGCCAGGCCGGCCCGGCCCCGCGGGCCGCTATTTGCTGAAGGGATCCGCCCGCGGCATTCATGACCCACAACCCATTCGGCTTATGCGCCGTGTCTCTGGTCGAAAAGGCCAGCCATGCATCGTTGCCCGACCACGCCAAGCCTGTCACGGCATCGCCGGTGTACAGGATCGTGCTACGCGGCTGGGCTTGATCCAAATCCAGCACATGAATTTCCGTACCAAGCGCCGTATCCTCTTCGGTATGTTTGCCTAGCAGGGTCTCGCAGGCAGAGGTATAGGCCAGGATATGGCGTTGCGCACCCCAGGCTCCGAACACGCACCCGGTTGGCGGGACATCGGTTGCCAGCGGTCGATAGGTACCCCGCGTTTTTGCAGCAGGATGCTGGGGCATTGGTCGTTGCCCCACACAAGGATAAAGCGCGCATCTGGCGATACAGTACCACCGCTGAGGGTACACCCGACCGGCGCTTCATACAGGACGGTCTCCCGGTGATCGGCTCCGCGCCAGATCACGTTGTCGGTCCCGGCGGACCCGCCGCCCGTTTCCCGCCATTCCAAATAAAAACCGGGCGGGTGAGGATCCAGGCTGGGCATCGCATAGTGCGTTTGTAACGAGCGTTGCGTATAGGGATTCAACCCTAGCGTGCCCAGGTCGCCTAACTGAATATCCCACCCTGTGGCTAAATCGAGTTTCATGAAGTCAATGGTCGCGTCTTTCCCGTGGAGCCAGGTGCGCCAGTTCACGAGATGTTGGCCGTCGGCGATCCATTGGGGGAATCCGTTCCCTACGGCGGGCATACTTCCCTCGCGGGTATCGGTGAGTTGCGCGCGCTTATTGGTCGCCAGATCCAGCAACCAGAGTTCATCGTCTTCGACATAGGCCATCTGGCCGCTGAGCCGCCCGCCGGCCGCCGCAGACGCCGCACTCGGCGGATATAACGGCGGCGGTTTCCCCACCCATACATGACGATCCACATCGAAGACAAACTGAATGGGGGGTAATTGCGGATTACACGCTTGCAGGGTCGCCAGAGACCCGACCACCGACACCACCTCGACACAGCCCACTTTTTGCGGAGTCGGCCAGACCTGGTAGCCGTCGTGATGCCAAGATCCATCTTCCCATATCTGGATGCCCACGATGGTGTTGCGTTGATCCGTGCCTTTCACTCGCCCGGCCACGACCTCCATCAGACGCCCATGCCGGATGCCGCGCCACGCGTTGTTAAACATATATTGAAAGCTGGCTTCGCCGCAGCAGTAATCAGGATAAATACCGAGTCCGGGCATCCCGCCAACTATCAGAAGCGGCTCGATTGGCACCGGGGTGGGGGTGCGCAAGTCGGTGAGATGGGCGGGATCGAGACGGTGCGGTTGGGCAGGCATCGCCCACACGACCGCCGCTCCCCACAGGAACAGCAGGGCAAAAGTAAGACTGATCACCAGCCATCTTACGCGCATCCCGTGAAACACCTCCACGACCTGTTCTGCCAGCAAAACAGATAGGCGCTTGCTAGCCGGCGCTGTCCAGCATTATGATCCCTCTCCGTTGATGGACCTATTTCAAGACCACGCGCCAAGGACGCCTTCGCCACGTATCACTACGCCATATCCTCATCTAGTGTTATGGCCTTATTGTAGCAGGTTTGGACGCTCCTGGCGATGGGTCTGAACCATTGCACCAAAACCGCCCCAGAAAGTGGTAATTATGTCAAATCGCGGGGGTAGGAGCCGAGGACACGCAGGAAGGGCGTCATCTTGCCGAGTTCGGCCAGGGCGGCCTGGGCCGTAGGATCGGCCATGCTCGCCGTGAAGTCGAGGTAGAAGAAGTATTCCCAGCGCCGCCGGCGCAGGGGGCGGCTTTCGATCTTGCTGAGGTTCAGCCCGCGCAACGCGAAGACGGCCAGCGCCTGGTACAGCGACCCCGGCACGTTGTCCAGCGAGAACACGAGCGAGGTCTTCCACTGCCCTTCGGTGGTGGGCGGCACG
>JAICHN010000626.1 GCA_025924845.1 Chloroflexota bacterium
AAGCCAAGCATCAACACCGTGCCGTCGCGTGCATCCTGAATCACCGCCGGCACCAGACCTCGGTCGTCGTAGCGCGGGGTGTCGAGCGGCTTCATGCCGCTTCCTCGGGGGCGGGACGCACCGGAATGCCGCGCCGCGCCAACTCGCGTTTGACCTGAGCAATGGTCAACTCGCCGTAGTGAAAAATACTCGCCGCCAGCACGGCGTCGGCCTTGCCCTCCAGCAACACCTCCGCCATATGCTCGAGTGTGCCCGCTCCGCCGGAGGCGATCACGGGGATCGAGACCGCCGCGGAAACGGCGGCGGTAAGGGTGAGCTCAAAGCCGTTCTTGGTACCATCCGCGTCCATGGAGGTGAGGAGAATTTCGCCGGCGCCCCGCTGCATCGCCTCTACCGCCCACGCCACGGCATCGCGCCCAGTGGGCCGCCTGCCGCCGTGCGAAAAGACCTCGTAGCCTCCGGTGGGAAGGCGGCGCGCGTCAATGGCCGTCACGATGCATTGGTTGCCGAAGGCGTAGGCACCTTGCTCGATCAGCTCGGGATTGGCCAGAGCGGCGCTGTTAATCGAGATCTTGTCGGCGCCCGCCCGCAGCATACGCCGCATATCGTGTACCGAACGGATTCCTCCGCCCACGGTGAGGGGGATAAAGAGCTGATCGGCGGCTCGTCGCACTACATCGACCATGGTTTCGCGATCGTCGCTGGAGGCGGTGATATCCAGGAAGGTCAACTCGTCGGCCCCTTGCTCGTTATACAACGCCGCCAATTCCACCGGGTCGCCCGCGTCGCGGAGGGCCAGGAAGTTGGTCCCCTTGACCACGCGCCCATTGGTGACGTCCAGGCAGGCGATAATGCGCCGGGTCAACATACGCTCAGTTCCAATCGGTTATGGCGCGAAGGGGCAGGGCACCGGAATAGAGCGCCTTGCCGGCGATCGCCGCTTCGGCGCCCGTCTCGGCCAGTTCACGTAAATGCGTCTCGTTTGCCACGCCGCCTGAAGCAATGACCGGTACCGTCACGCCTGCGATCAGCGAACGGAGGGCCGGGAGGTTCGGACCGCTCAGCATGCCATCCGTAGCGATATCGGTGTAGATGATCCGCTTACAGCCTGCCGCCGTCACGGCAGCAGCGAGTTGGAGCACCGAGACGTCGCTGTCGGCAAGCCACGCTCTGGTCGCCACCAGGCCATTTCGGGCGTCGATCCCGACCACGATCCGGTCGCCATGGGCGGCGCACGCGGCGGCGAGAAGCTCCGGATTTTCCAGGGCGGCGGTGCCCAGCACGACTCGCATCGCTCCGGCGTCCAGGGCACGCCCAATGGCGGGGAGGTCGCGGAGGCCGCCCCCAAACTCTATTTGTAGAGGCGTTTCACGCGCCAGGCGGCTCAGCACCTCCAGATGGCGGGACGAGCCCTCGCGCGCCCCGTCCAGGTCCACCAGGTGGAGCACCCGGGCGCCGAATTCAGCGAATTGGCGGGCCACCACAAGCGGGTCATCCGCATAGCGTGTAGGGCGGTCAAAGTCGCCCTGCTCCAGGCGCACGCAAGCCCCATTGTGCAGGTCAATGGCCGGAATCAGGAACATAGACCCGCCAGATGGAGGAAATTGGCGTAGACTTGCAAGCCAACCGGCCCGCTCTTCTCGGGGTGGAATTGGGTAGCCGCCACGTTGTCGCGGGCCAGCACGGCGCAGAACGGCAGGGCATACTCCGTTTCGCCCGCAACCAGGTCGGGCGGCGGATCGCCATAATAGGAATGGACGAAATAGAAGTAGCTTTGGTCGGCGATACCGCTCATTAAGGCGGTAGGATTGCGCAGCGCCACGGTGTTCCAGCCCATGTGCGGTACCTTGGGTCCGACCGGGAAGCGGCGCACCGTGCCGGGAAGGACGCCCAGGCACTTGGTATCCCCCTCCTCGCTCCGCTCCAGGAGCACTTGCAGGCCCAGGCACACGCCCAGGATGGGGACGCCGTCGGCGGCCGCTTCGCGCAGCGCCTCGTTCAGGCCCAGCTTACCCAGCCGATCCATAGCCTGGGTAGCCGAGCCCACGCCGGGCAGGATCAGGGCACGGGCCCGACGGACCACCTCGGGATCGGCACTGACCACGGGTGCCCCTCCCGCGTGCTCCACGGCGCGCGCCACGCTGCGCAAGTTGCCGGCGTCGTAGTCGACAATCACCCGCATCTACCGACCCAGTCGCTTATGCAGGTAGGCGAGGGTTTCGGTTACCGGCAGCGATGTATCCTGGTGTTCCACCAGGTCCTTCACCTGCACCGTTCCGTCCCGCATCTCGTCGTCACCCAGGATGAGCGCATACCGCGCACCGGCCTCGTTCGCGGCCCGCAGTTGCGCCTTCAAGCTGCGCCCCGGTATGCCAACCCCGGTCGCGACGCCGCTCGTGCGCAGTTGCTGAGTGAGCGGCAGCGCGGCACGTTGGCCGGCAT
>JAICHN010000627.1 GCA_025924845.1 Chloroflexota bacterium
AAATAGAGGAGGCCAACCTTAGGCAGTAGTTGGGCTGTATCGTGCGGAGCTACCTCGGCCAAGTTGAATTGCGCTAGCAAGGCCATCGGGCGATCTTTATAGCGCGGCCATTCTATGTCGGGCGGCAAATCTGGCAACCCTCCGAATCGGGAGCGACCCAGCGCGCAGTCGCTTAAACCAGCCAGTTGGCTGCTAATCCGAATAGCTGGTTGCGCGAGGTGCTCTAGTTGCTCCTGTCTCCTCGATAACCCTAGATCTTGCAATTGTGCAGCGAATCGTTGGCGCATTAACCACACTCCATAAGCTAGCGTTTTATTTTCGCCAGTAGCGCAGATCTTCCATCCCGCGACGAAGCACCGCTGGGCCTATTGCACTGCGGGAGCCGCTACGGCCAATTTCATGGCCCGACTCTTCGGCCGGCGCAACGGGCGTAATTCCCGCCGGCCCAGTTCTTCTTCCAGGTTGAAGCGATATTTGCCATGCGGATTGATGTGCGTGTGGCGCGCTGGGGAGAGGTGTTGGATGTCCTCCTCGCGGACTGTGTAGCCTTCCGCCCGCAGCGTCTCCAGCACCGCCGCCATGTAGCGCGTGTTCCAAACCACCACTGCATTCGTCACCAGCGTCAGCGTCAGCGCCTGGAGCGCATGCTCCTCGGGCTGCCCCTTGCGCAGCCGCCCCCAATTGCCCAGGAACAGGAACCGCCGCAGGGCGTGCAACCCTTCGCCTTTGTTCAATTGCGTCTCGATCCGCCGCCGGTAGTCCTCGTGCGTCAGGTAGCGCAGGATGAACAGTGTTTTCACCAGCCGCCCATACTCTTGCAGGGCGCGCGCCAACCGATTCTTGCGGGGCACCGTCTGGAGCTTGTTGAGCATCAGCGACGCCGCCACCCAGCCCAGCTTCAACGACCCTGCCAGGCGCAGTAACTCATCCCACTGCTCCTGGATCAGTTGCACGTTGATCGTGCCATGGAACAGGGGCGCAATCCCCGCCGGCGGGATCACGCCCGGCAGGCTGTAGAGCTGCTGGTCCGGTAAATCCCGGATGCGCGGCGCAAACTGCAAGTTCAACAGGTCGAACAGCCCAAAGACCATCTCGGTATAGCCACTGGTGTCCGTCGTATGCTCTTGGATCGGCAGTTCGGTTTCGTTATCCAGGATTTCGTCAAGCACCCAGGGCGCATCGCGGCCGGTCACGGGCGTGAGTTTGCTGCCATACTGCGGCCACTGGTCGCCCGACCAGCTATAGAACGTCACGCCCTGCTCCTTGACCGGGAAGTAGCGGACCAGATGCCGAGCGTGGCGGGCGGGCACGTCGACCGGGAAGCGTTGGCCGTCCGAGGACGAGAGGGTGCCGCCACCCCAGGCTTGGGCCAGTGGTTGGTGGTGCTGGTAATTCACTAACTGCACCATCGCCGGGCGTAGGGTCTCCTCGCGCACATACCAGTTGGCGCACCAGGCCAGCTCGTCGACCGAGAACTCGGTAATGTGCTCCATCTCGTGCAGCCCCAGATTACAGGCCCCGGCCAGCAGCACGGCGTAGAGATGGCTTTGCGTGCTCGGCGAGCGCACTTCAGTGCCCGCCGCATGGACAAACGAGTCGCTGAAGTGCGTCCAGCCATCGACTTCGAC
This sequence comes from Chloroflexota bacterium, assembly GCA_025924845.1. The sequence goes on from JAICHN010000627.1 coordinate 1,629, forward strand.
CAGCAGATCGGCCAGTTCCAGCCGGGGTAGCCGTATGGTGACCTGCTCGGTTAGCAGTTGGGTGCTGGCCGGCAAGTCCTCGGCCTCCAACGGCGAGACGATCACCACACCATCTTCCAGGCGGATTTTGTCCTGGCGAGTGAGCGCACTGTCGAGTTGGGTCAGGCGCTCGCGCAGGGTTTGTTTGTGGGCATCCAGCCGCCCCGTTGCCTGTAGCGGCGTGCCGAGGAACGTGGCGATCTCCGCGCGGTGCTCCCGCCAATCGCCGGGCGGGATCAGGTAGCTGTCGGGATCGGCGTAGCGGCGACTACCTTCCACCCAGATGTTACCCGCCCGCAAGGCCGTGCGCAACTCGCAGAGCAGACACAACTCATAGTAGCGCCGCGCGATTTCGCCCTTGGGTCCCCCCAGGTAGCTATACCAGCGGGCGGGCACAAAGGCCAGCGGTGCGTCGTCGGGGACTTTGCGCCGGTGCTCGGCATTGAGCTGTTGCAGGAAGCGCACGGCTTGTAGCAGTGGGTCATCGGCACGGCGCGCCTGAAAGGTGAGCGTGCGCAGCAACGCCGGGGTGAACTGCCGCAGCGTCGGGTAGCACTCGGCCAGGAAATCATAGTAGTTGTCGTCGAGCGGACGGCGCAGCCGCTTGCAGTCATCCACCGCCGCGCGCATCTTTTCCGGCGACATCTGTTTGTGAATCGCCGGCCGCAAGTCCTTGTCGGCGATCGTGGCATCCAGAATGATCTCGCCGACTTCCTCGAAGTAGATCACCTTCTCGTTGGCCGCCCGGGCCGTAGTGCGGTGGAACT
>JAICHN010000628.1 GCA_025924845.1 Chloroflexota bacterium
CTCTCCTCTCCCCCCCACCACAACCCCCCCCCCTCCCGCGCCCGTCTTCTCTTTTTTTGCGTTGTGGGGGGGTCCCCGCGCCCCACCCCCCCCCCCCCCCCCCCCGACCTGAGCGGAACCGCGGCGCATATGAGTAGGAGCGCTCCGCCGCCGCGCCGTATCCGCCTCGCTCTGCTGTTCGGCGGCCGGTCGCCCGAGCATGATGTCTCGGTGACCTCGGCTCGTTCGGTGCGCGATGCCCTCGATCCGGCCCGCTTCGAGGTGGTGCCGCTGGCCATTGGCCGCGACGGGCGGTGGCTGGCCGGAGGGGCGTCCCAAGCTCTGCTGGCCGACCAGGCCCCCGCCGATACCGGGGCGTTGGTCGTCGCCGACACGGGCGGCCTGGTGCCTGATGCCGACCTGGGAGCCGCGGTGGATGTGGTGTTCCCCTTGCTGCATGGACCTTTCGGTGAGGATGGCACGGTACAGGGGTTGCTGGAATTGATGAACGTACCGTACGTGGGGGCGGGAGTTGCCGCCTCGGCGGTCGGCATGGACAAGGCGCTGATGAAGGCGCTGTTTCGCCAACACGGCCTGCCCGTGCTGCCCTATGAGGTCCTGACCGTTCGTCGGTGGCGGCGGGCGCCCGAAGCGGTGCTGCGATCTCTGGCAAACGGCCCCGCCGGCTTTCCCTGCTTTGTCAAACCCGCCAACATGGGCTCCAGCATTGGAGTGAGCCGCGTTGATTCGCCTGATTCCCTGGCGGCGGCCTTGGATCTGGCTTTTCAATTTGATCTCAAAGTGCTGGTCGAGCAGGGCGTGCCCGGTTACCGCGAGATCGAGTGCGCGGTGCTCGGCAACGAAGATCCTGAGGTGTCGGTGCCGGGCGAAATCACCACGGAGAGCGACTTCTACGATTACCATGCTAAATACACCGAGGGCGAGGCGGAGCTCGCCGTGCCTGCCGCCGTACGGCCGGAGACGGCGCGCACGCTCCAGGCGATTGCGCTTGAGGCGTTCGCGGCCGTTGACTGTGCGGGAATGGGGCGAGTGGACTTCTTGGTCTCTCCCGACGAATCGGACATCCGGCTCAGTGAAATCAACACGATCCCCGGCTTCACTCCTTTGAGTATGTATCCTCGGCTCTGGGCGGCGTCCGGGCTGCCCTACTCGGACCTGATCGCCCGGCTGGTGGACCTTGCCCTGGAACGCCATGCGGCCCGCGCCGCGCTGCTTCGCGAGCGAACCCCGGTGCCGGGAGCCTGAGCCGTGCCGAACCAGAACCAAGTTACCGTGCTGCTGTCTCACCACGTCCCGGAGGACATTGAACCGCTGGTGCGGGCGACGTCACCGCATCTCCGCGTACTGCGGCAGTCGGCCGATCATGCCGAGTTACCGGCTGGGGCGGAGGACGCCGAAGTGTTGGCCTGGTGGTCTGATCGAGAGGGCCTTGCCGAAGTGAGCGCCCACCTCCCTTGTTTGCGCTGGGTGCAGACTCCCGTTGCCGGCATCGGCGACCAACGGCTTGACCAGGTGCTGGGGCCCTGCATCCTCCTTACCAGCGCGGCGGGCGTCTATGGTGACATGGTGGCCGAGCACGCCGTGGCGCTGATCCTCGCCTTGAATCGCGGGTTCCCAAAACTGCTGGAAAATCAGCGGCGCGGCCAATGGCTCGACGAGCCCAATCGAACCATATCGGGCCAAACCCTGGGGATCATCGGCGCGGGGGGCATTGGCCGCGCGGCGGCGCGTATGGTGCGGCCGTTCGGGATGCGGAGCATCGGGGTGCGGCGCTCGGCGGGCCGAATCCCCGATCTGGATGAGACGCTGCCCATGGCCCGCCTGGCAGATCTCGTGGCCGGGTCCGACGCCATACTGCTGGCCGCTCCGCTCACTGATGCGACGCGCGGCATGGTAGACGCGGCCTTTCTGCATGCCATGCGCGACAGCGCGGTGCTGATCAATGTGGCGCGCGGCGCACTGATCGTCACCGATCATTTGGTACAGGCACTTACTGAAGGCTGGATCGCCGGGGCCGGTCTCGACGTGACCGATCCGGAGCCTTTACCCGAAGGGCATCCGCTCTGGCACGCCCCGAACACGATCATCACCCCCCATCATGCCAACCCCGCCGACGCCAGTATTGAGCCCATGGCGCGGCACTTTTGCGAGAACCTCCGCCGCTATCTGGCAGGCGAGCCGTTGCTTTCCGTGGTCGATCCGGCGCGCGGCTATTGAGCATTCCGCTTTCTACCGAGTTGGAGTCTGTACCACCAGAGGTAGTTCAAGCTCCAACTCGGTAGTCGGCTCAGCCCCGCGGCGCTGGTACAGCAGCGTCCACATACCTTGGCAGTGCCGTTAGGTTCGCTAGCCTGAATTATTCACGGTGTGGGAAGGCGGCCAGGAGGAGGGGCCAGAGGGCTTGACTGGGATGACTGCTGGCGAGGTGCAGAC
>JAICHN010000629.1 GCA_025924845.1 Chloroflexota bacterium
AGGCCATGCCAGACACCGCGGGCCGCGGCATCGACGCGATCGCCGTCCCCCAAGTAGGGCAGGAGCAGCGGTGCATCGCTCCGCACCGGTGCCGAGGCAGCCATGGCCTCCAGGCAATCAAGGTCGCCCCCCGCCAGCAGATCGGCCGCCCAGTGCAGCACCAGGCCGGTAGCGTTGAGTCCCACATTGGCATAGAACAGACCGGGCAGGAAATGGCGGTAAAGGGAGAGCGCCGGAGCCGGATCGGGCGCCGCGATGGTCAGATCGAGGCAGGTGGACGTGCCGCTCGTATCACCGAGCACGCCGGGTACCGTCGCACCCATCGCCAGATCGGCGCAGAAGTTGTCCGCGGCGCCCAGGCAGATCGGTAGTCCCGCGGGGAAGCCCGTGCTTGCCGCCATTGCCGCGGTCAGTCCACCGAGCAGCGTGGCGGCCGGTCGAATCGGCGGCAGAGTCAGCCAATCCAGATTGAGCCGCGCGATCCAGTCCACGGCCCAGGCGTCGTCCCGCAGATCGTACAGGCCCGTGCAGCCGGCATGCGTTGCATCGGTGGCGAGGACGCCCGTCAGGTGCAGACCGACCAGGTCACGGGGTTGGGCAAGCCGCGGATGCATCCGGCGCAGGTCCGGCTGTCGGGCGGCGAGCCAGAGCAGTCGCGGCGCCAGCAGAAAATGAGATGGCTTCAACCCGGTGCGGGTACGCACCCCTGCTTCACCAAGCAGGCCGGCGATCTGCCGCGCCTCCTCCGTCGCGCGGTTGTCCTGATAGATTTGCCCGCTGGTCAAGGGGTCTCCGTGCGGGTCTACGAGCGTACCGGAAGGGCACTGGCCGGTCAGGCCAATGGCCGCGGGCGCTCGCGGTCCCAGTCGTTCGTGCAGGAGGCGGAGCGCCTCGACGGCGGCCTCGACCCAGGTTGCCGGATCCTGTTCGGCCCAGCCCGGTCGAGGGTAATGCACGATGAGCGGTGCCGTGGCCGTCGCCACAAGCGTCCCGTCTGGCAGGAAGGCGCAGGCATCCACACCGGAGGTTCCGACATCCAGCCCGATCAGCGGCGCGTCATGTCCGGCGCCGGCGGTCATGTGTCGCGCGGCGGCGGCAGGGAGCGAGTAGGGGTAAGGACCGCCATACCGGTCAGGGACAGGGCCTCCAGCGCGGCGGAATCCGCACCGTCGTCGGTGAATAGAGCCGTCAGGTCGGACAGGGCACAGACCTGCGCGAAGGTCCGCCGTCCTACCTTGGAGCCGTCGGCCAGTACATAGGCGCGTTCCGCCCGCTCCACCATCAGTCTGTTGAGGTCGGCCTGGGCGGCGCTATAGTCGGTCACCCCGATACTCGGGTGGAGGCCGCCGGCGCCGATAAAGGTCTTCGTGGCGAAATAGCGCCCTAGGGTGGCCTCGGCCAGCGGCCCTACTTGCGAGAGATCATTGGGATCGACGGTGCCGCCGGCGCTAATCACCGTAACGCCGGGCTTTACGCCCAGCATACTAGCTACGGTAAGCGAGTAGGTCACCACGGTGATATTGCGGCCGATGGGGATATGGCGCGCGAACTGGGCCACGGTGGTGCCGGTACCCAGGAAGAGCACGTCGCGCGGTTCGATCAGTGCGGCGGCCCGCTGGGCGATGGCCCGCTTCTCGGCCATGTGTTGCAGGGCGAGCCCATTGGCTCCCAGTTCCACGTCGAGCATTACATGGGCGGTTGCCCCTCCATAGCTGCGGCGCAGGAAGCCGTCCTCCTCCAACCGCTTGATGTCCCGGCGCACCGTCATTACCGAGGTACCCAGTTCCTCGGCCAGCGCCTGGAGGCGCACCGACCCCTGGGCGGCCACGCGATCGAGGATGTAGAGGCGTCGATCAACCGGCAGACGCGCCGCGCCGTCACTCTCCGGTTGCCGCGGGTGTTCCGGTACTGCCCCCACGCTCACTTGACCGCCTCTCCACGACGCCGCTATCCAAGCGCGCGAACCGCATAAACGGCGCCTCATGTTACGACGCTGTGCAAGCTTGTTATAGCATGGCAACCCAGGCCGGTCAACCTGGCCGTCAGGAGCATGGAAAGACCCTTTTCACGGGCATAGGATGGTCCGCTGGGGCCCACGATTGATCTCTTCGGTAACCTCCCTCGGGGGCCGGCAGGCATGGACCACGGCGAAGCGGTTGACGCGCGGTGTCCGCGGTTGTATAGTCTGCACATATTTGACCACTGCCGTAACAGAGAATAACTATGCGGCCTTGAAGTGAGAGAGGTGGGGGGATTGGCACGGATTCGGGTAGGCGTGGTGGGCTGTGGCAGTGTCGGCACACGCCACTATTTGCCGGATCTCATGGCAAGCCCGCATGTCGAGGTGGTGGCGGTCTGCGATAGTGACGAGGCGCGTGCGGTACGCGCGGCCCAGCAGCATGACGTGCCGCGATGGTACACCGA
>JAICHN010000630.1 GCA_025924845.1 Chloroflexota bacterium
AGGCGGGCCAGGTTGTCGACGGTTTGGGCAGTCCACGGGTGGGCCAGACCGAGTTCCTTCTCGCGAATCGCCAGGGCACGCTCGAAGAGGGGCCGGGCAGCAATGTAATGGCCTTGGTCATACATCAGGAGCGCCACATTGTTGAGACTTTGGGCGGTGAGATGATGGTTGGGACCGAGGGTCTGCTCGCGAATTGATTCCACTGGCGAATGGTTGCCAAGCGCGGACTCAAGCCGGAGTCATGAGGCGGACGAAGGCTGAGCGCTTGGTTTGGATCGGCTCCTTGCCCTGCATCCAGTTGTCAAAGCGCAGCAGGTTGATCCCAATCGCCGTCAAGACATGGGCCAGATGGGTTTTTGCTTGCCCGATATAGCGGGTGCGGCGCAGCCCGCAGCGCCGTACTCCTTGGCTGATCGTTCCCTCGATGCCCGCCCGCCGCCGGTACGCGGCTTTGTATTCCGCCGTGTGCTCCCGCTGGCGCCCGCGCCGCAGCGCTTCGTGCAACTCTTGCGGTTTGAGGGTCAGCGTCCGGCGGGTCTGCTTGCAGGAGTCGGTGCATTTCTCGCGGAACGGACACGTCTGACAATCGCTGGTCGCAAACTTGACCTTGATCAGGTCCTTGCCGCGCTCCACGACCGGCGTCCAACTGCTGCTGGTCTTGCCTTGGGGACAGGTCACCTGCTTGCCGGGCCAATCGATTGCGAAGTGCTCCACGGCAAAGCCCTGCCCCTCATGCGCTTGCCGGCGATAGTCGCGCCGCATCGGGCCGAGCAGCTCGACGCCATACTCCCGGCGGCTGGCCAGTTCCAGCGCGATCTCGATATAGCCCATATCCACTACATGCGTCTTGGGCGGCAGTCCCTTCGCGCGCAGGCGCTGATGAACGGCGGGGGTGGTGGCCGTGTCTGGAGCGGGGGCGGCGCTGGTTTCGACATGCACAATCAGCCGGGGTGCGTCCTCGTCGCAGCTCTCGGTCAGATGAACTTTATATCCGACCCAGGAAGTACTCCGCTTCTTGGCATAGTGCGCCTCGGGGTCGTAGGGGGAACTGAGAAACAGGCTGGAGGGGGGAATATTGTTGACGTCCCGCCAGGTGATCCGTTCGGCCGTCCGGCTGTAATTTTGGATCCAGACGCGGCGCAGGATCTGCAGGGCCGGCACCTGCCGCAGCCAGAGCGGAGCGGTCGGGTCGTCCACGGCCGCGAGCAACGCGAACCCATCCGCGCCGACCTGCTGGACATAGGTCGCGCGCTCCGCCTCCTTCTTGGGTAAGCGATAATCGTCGGCCCGGGTGCTGTAGCGGTCGAGCCACTCCGGGGCAACGCGGGGTTGCAGCCACGCGGGCGCGACCAGGGCGAGAGTGTTGAGGGCCTGGCGCATGGTCTCGATGACCAGTTCCAGGCGCGTGGTGGCGCGGATCGCGCCGAGGACATGGGTGGAGTCGGTGCGCACGCGCCCGCCGGGTTTGAGCAGGCCGCGCGCGCGAAAATGCGCCAGGAGCGTATCCAGCAGGCGTTCTTCAATACTACCAGCCAGCAAGCGGGTCCGAAACTCACTGAGGACGGAAGGGTCAAAGCCGGGATCGGTCAGGTCGAGGGCGAGTAGATATTTCCAATCGAGGCGCGTGCGGACGGCGTCGGCGGCTTGGGCGTCGGTGAGACCTTCGAGAAACTGGAGAATGCAAACCAGCGCCAGGCGGACCGGTGGAATCCCCGGCTGCCCAAGGGCCGAGAAGAGGTCGGCAAAGTCGTCTTGCTGGTAGATGGCCCCGAGGGTGTCGGCGAGCCGCAGATACAGGTTGCCGTTGGGGAAGATCGCGCGGGCGACGCGCACCGTCTCGGCGGGGATCACATAACCAGCTGGCGGGGAGAGGGACATGGGGCACCTCCTCACTATGAATCCGATAGCATGCCGGCCGCGCCTGCATTATATAACACAACCCTCTCTGCCTGGCCAGCCAAGCTTGAGTTCATTCGTAGCAGCCATTCGCCAGTGGAATCCGAATTGCCAGGGAACCCTCAAGGAGGGGGCGGGCGGCCTCGTAGTTCCCCAGGGTCATGAGTAGATAGCCCATATTGTTACGGCTTTGAAGGGTATCAGGGTGGGTCGGACCGAGGACTAGCTCACGGATCTTCAGCGCTTGTTCATAGTAGGGGCCGGCCTCATCGTACTTGCCGACGTAGTAAAGCAGGAGACCTATACTGTAGTAGAACGAAGCAAGGTTCGCGTCCTCCAGGCTAGAGTGGCTTTTCGCTCTCTCGAGCAGATGCCGGAGATGATCAGAGTAAGCCAACGCAGCGAGAGGATTGCCGGCCTCTTCATCCACCCGAAACTCGCGTATGACGGACTCTTCCACTTTCGATTGATCACCAGCAGGATCCCCCGTATGGGAGCGGGCGAAGGCGGCGAGGAGGCGGTGCA
>JAICHN010000631.1 GCA_025924845.1 Chloroflexota bacterium
GGCTGGATTATGAATCGCTCGTCGTGGACCGAATCTGCCGGCCTTTGCACATGGAAAGTACGCGAATCACGCTGACGCCCGAACTGAGACTCCGGCTTGCCCAGGGGTACAACTTCACAGGATATGACGTTTCGCATACTGACTGGGGAGCATTGGCAGCCGGTGCGGCATTGCGTTCCACCGCCAACGACCTGGTGAAATTTGTATCGGCGAACCTGGGCTTGACGGCATCCACTTTGACGCCGCTTATGGACAAAACACATGTTCCCCACTTTCATGCCCATCTGGATACAGATTCGGATGTTGATACGGACATTGGGGTGACGTGGATGATCATGCATGATTCACCCGGCACCCCTATCATTGGGCATGGCGGGCTCACCAGAGGATTCACTACGTTCGTCGGCTTCGACAAGACGCGCCATCGTGGAGTTGTCGTGTTGTGCAACTCCCTGGATTTAGACGTTTCGCGTATTGGGCGGACTTTGCTCGCAGGCGAGTGGTGTGCTCAGCTTCGGCCCAAGGCATCTCCAATGAGCGGTCCGATGGACCAGTATGTCGGGCAGTACACGATTGCACCTCCGCTGAATGTTGGGGCGCTTTCGCGGCATAGCCTTGGAATCCGCCGCGAAGGAGATCGCCTTTTTGTCCAAATAATGGGGCCAGCCACATGGCCCAAGCATGTGCTCACGCCGCCCGTCACCGACGAACTCGTGCCTGAATCAGAATACGTTTTCTTTGAAAGGCTAAGCGGTGTGCCCTTTACGTTCTCTCATGACGCGCAAGGCAGGATTGCGGGTCTTTCCGGAACTTATCAGGGCCGCGCCTTTACCTATAATAAGATATCCGATCTGCCGCCGCCAATTCCCAACCGGCCCCAACCGAGCGTTCCGATCAAGCTGAACGATGCTCAGCTTGATGCCTGTTTGGGTCGCTATGAGTTCCCGCCGGATGCCGGAAAGCCGAAGGGAATGAATTTGACCATCGGGCGGGAAGCGGACCACCTGGTCGGTCGATTCTCCGGAAACGCCGTACTTCAGGGAGCCTTCGATATATTTCCTTCCTCGAAGACCGACTTCTTCGTAAAGTTCGATGGCTCACGTTGGACGTTTGTTAGAAATAGTAGCGGCGAGGTGGGAGCTGTAATTTATCACCAGGACGGGCAGGCTGATTCAAACGGAAAGAGAATTACCGCCCCGAGCCGATCACAAGGCGGCGAAAGCCAGAAACGTTCATAACGGCTTGGTACCCTCACCATCCGAAGCTGCGCCCCTCGGGCTTACGATCCCTATCCCTTTCCCAGACTCCGCAGACACCGCGCGTTCGTCCCGCAAAAATCAGCATCGGCCTTGACGGGCCCTCCGTTAACTGTATGTTGCGGGCTCAGCCGTTTCGCAGCTTTTTGATGAGGAAAGGGCCATGCGAACTCCCATTTTGACGGTGGCGCTGATCGTCTGTCTCGCCCCGGCGATGCTTCGGGCAAGCATCGTCAGCACCTTCGACACCGATACCGACGGCTGGACGCGCGGCGGCGGCGACAACAACTCGCTGGTCGGATGGTCCGCCTCCACCGGAAATCCGGGAGGCTGCCTGACCATGCAGGACGAAGCCGCCGGCACCACCGACTACTGGAAAGCCCCCGCCAAATTCCTGGGCGACCAGTCGGCCATGTACGAAGGCACGCTGTCCTACGATCTTCGCCTCGACCGCACCGGCCAGAACTTCGCCGACATCGACGTGGTCCTGGCCGGCAATGGCCACACCCTTTCCGGCTTCTTCAACTTCACGCCCACGACGGACTTCACCACCTTCTCCATTCTGCTGAAGGAAGGCCCCAAGTGGCACGAGGACGGCTCCGGCGGCGGCCCGCCCGACGCCGCCCAATTCCGGGGCATCCTCGCCAACCTGACCGGCATCCAAATCCGCGCCGACTACCTCAACGGCGCTGAAGTCAACTCCCTCGACAACGTCACCCTAGCCCCCGTCCCCGAGCCCACCTGCGGACTGCTCCTGGCCGGCTTGCTCCCCTTCCTGCCCCTGCGGCGACAGGTGCGAACGTCCTCGAAGTTTTAGCCACAGATGGGCCACAGATGAACACAGATTGCAGACCGTGAACCGGGCCAAGTCCTGACGTGGTCCACTTCAGTGACCATGCCAAACCGCGCTGCACTTACACAATGGCCAGCTCGAGCGTCAGCAGGTCCTCCCGAAACTGATCTTCCACCGTTCGTGCCGCCATCGCGCCATCGTGGGCCCAATGGACATCCCACGCGTCGCTCGCGAGCGAATCGGTCGCAACGTGAACGCTCCCGACATACCCCGGCGCTGTCGCCAGTCTCTCGCGCAACAGACCATCGTATCCGTTCGGTCCGCCTCCCGCGGAAATGAAGTCCAGATGCCGCGGCAGA
>JAICHN010000632.1 GCA_025924845.1 Chloroflexota bacterium
CCGCTTTTGTGGGGCCTCCGGCTGTGGCGGGTTGTAGAACGTTTCGGAGACCCGGGGGACCGCGGTCCCCGGCTTCTCCTATCCTACCCCCTCCCCTGGCGCGGCGCGGTATAGTCTCTACCGTACGCGTGAAAGGTGATCCGGGGTGTTGGATACGTATGTTGCCTTGCTCCGAGGAATCAATCTGGGGGGCAAGAACAAGCTCCCCATGAAGGATCTGGTCGAGATGTTCGGCGTGGCTGGATGCCGGGACGTGGAATCCTATATCCAGAGCGGAAACATAATCTTCAAGGCGGACCCTTCCCTCTCGGCGACGGTCGCCGGTGCGGTCACGGCTCAAATTGCCGACCGCTTCGGGTATCGGGTACCGGTGATCCTGCGCACGGCCGCTCAGCTTGGTGCGGTCATTCGTGATAACCCGTTCATCGCGGCGGGGGCGGCGCTGGATGCCTTACACGTCATGTTCCTGGCCGACCAGCCGACCGCGCTTGCCGGCGCGCGTCTTGACCCCGAACGCTCATCCCCCGACGCGTTCAAGTTGCTCGGCCGCGAAATCTATTTGCACCTTCCCGCCGGCGCGGCGCATACCAAGCTCACCAACGCCTATTTCGATGCCAAGCTTGCCACCGTAAGTACCGGGCGAAACTGGCGCACGGTGACCACGCTCTTCGAGCTGATGGAACGTTGAGACGGACGCCTGCCACCTGTCGGCGTCGATCACCGCGCTACGATTGAGCGCCTTTACGATGGACGGAGACGGCGTAATCACCGCCGGGCCGCCAGGGATCTTGCTGCCAGGTAGCCCAACGTTCGATCAGGGTAAGGCCGGCCGCGTTCGCCAGGGCATCATACTGCTCCAGGCCGAGCCGATCCGGCCGTAGCTGGAAGCCCGCGATCAGCAAACCATTCGGTGCCAGGAGGCGCGCCATACCGGCAAGTACCGCTCCCTCGGTCCCCGGAGTCAGGAAGATCATCACGTTGCCGGCCAGGAGCACGGCCTCGAACGTTCGTTCCAGATCGATGGTAGAGAGGTCGCCTACCCGCCAATCGATCTGGGGCGCCTTTCGCCGCGCGACCGCCAACATTTGCGGGTCGAGATCCACGCCCGCCACTTCAATGCCTCGACGGGCCAACTCTCGTGCCACGCGCCCTGTACCGCAGCCCGCGTCGAGCACGGAGCGCGGACCATGCCGTTCAACGAAGTCGGCTTCGCCATGTACGTTCCGTCCGGCAGCGGCATCCTTTTCATAGGCCGCGTCGTAGTCCTCGGCGTTAATACCCCCTACCGTCCAGGCCATGTGCTTCTCCCATTCGCTCACCGGCACTATACCGCACTCTTACGACCGGGTATTGGTGAGCAGCGTCGCGTTCCCCGCCGAGTCCACGTCATAGAGCAAGGTCCGGATTGCTTGCCAACCGGAAGGAGCATGCACCTGGAGTACGATCCGCGCCACCCCGGTCATGGGAAAGGCGAGTGACACGCCGTACCACCCATGGCCCTGGGCCTGGGCGCCGATGCGTGCCGCACCCATGCTGAGCATATTCGGCATGTCCATGATCGCGCGTACGGCAAGGGCGTCGCGCAGATGCACGCGCAAGGTCGAACCGCCGTCGGGGGCGCGCCTCAGCACCACCGAGGCTGGACCAAACCGCGTATCCGGCGGTTGGGCAAACAGGAAACGAGCGTTGGCGCCGTTCATCAAGTCGAACGGCACACTGGGACAAGCGGCCTTTATGCCGGATGGGCACACCAGTACATCGACATGCCAACGCCCCAGAGCCTGCAACTGACCCTGGCCGCGATAGCGCCCATCGTATGGGATAGTCTTGAGCAGAGCGACGCCGAAGATCGGTTGGGACGGCATGGAGAGACGGAGCCGTACCTGGTCGGCGGTCACTGGTTTGCCGTCCGCTTCCACGGCGGCGACGAAGCGGGCGGCCCCTACATCCAGGGGCGAGACGGTCAGGGTCACGGCAAGCGACCCTCGCCGTACCATGGCGTGTATCGCCGCCGGCACCGGGCCATCCGGCGAGGACACCGTGCCGGCGGCGGCCGGCCGCGCAGGCGATGACGACGCATTCCCCGTAGGCGTCCCGAGCAGGAGGAAGCCGCCGTAGCACAGGCAGGAGATCGCACTCAGTGCCGCGAGCGGGTAGATCAGCGTGTGTTGAAGACGTGGCACGATGGAGATAACTCCTCGAACAAAAGGCTCCCTCAGGGAGGACGAATCCACATGTGATCCGTCCTCCCTGACCAGCGGGCTCTATTTGGCCGCGCCTAACTCGCCACAGGCAAGTACGGTGTATTGGGTGAGGGCCAGGCCGGGGCCGAGATGCACGTTCACATAGGCGTGCTTCCCGACGAAAGAACCCTTGATGACTGTCGTGACC
>JAICHN010000633.1 GCA_025924845.1 Chloroflexota bacterium
ATGTAATTGAGCCTTCTGTACTGATAACAAGGGCGGGCTACGGGATATCAGCAGGCGTGAACGACAGTGAGGTGACATACTCATAGGTCAGTAATATAGACAACAGTATTGGGGTGTGCGATACTCCGTTCCGCGATGAAGCGGGACGGACGCACCCTTGATCACGGGACCTTGGAGACCATCCGCACGATGGCCGTGGCGCGTGTGCGCGAGGGGGAATGTCCGAGCGAGGTGATCGCCAGTTACGGGTTCCATCGGTGTACGATTTACCGCTGGCTCAAAGCGGCTCGCGGTCGAGGCCAGGGACTCAAGGCGTTGGCGGCACGGCCAGCAACCGGGCGCCCACGGACCCTGACTGCAGCGCAGGAACGGCAGGTGTTTCGCTGGATCAACGGCAAGAATCCAAGGCAGTACGGGTTTGACTTTGGCCTCTGGACTCGGCAGATCGTGTGCGAATTGATCGTCCGGCGATTCGGCGTGCGCCTGAGCCTGGCTTCGATCGGAGCGGTACTGGCGCGCCAAGGGCTGACGCCGCAGAAGCCGTTACAGCGCGCCTACCAGCGCGATCCCGCCGCGATTGTGCGCTGGCAGCGTGAGACGTATCCAGCGATTGCGCGCAAAGCCAAGCGGGACAAAGCCGAGATCTATTTCTGGGACGAGTCTGGCTTTCGTGCCGATGCGGTACAAGGCACGACCTGGGGTGCCAAGGGACAGACCCCGGTGGTGGCGGTCCCCGGCCAGCGCCAGGGCATCAGCGCCGCCTCGGCAATCAGTTCCAAGGGGGCGTTCTGGTTCGCCACCTATGCCGGCGGTCTGACTGGCGAGCTGTTCATGACGCTGCTGTGCCGGATGATGCGCGGCCGTCGTAAGCCCCTGCATCTGATCCTGGACGGGTTGCCGGCGCACAAAACGAAGGCGGTTACCCAGTACGTCGTGGGGCTCCACGGCACCCTGACGCTCCATTATCTGCCCGGCTATGCCCCTGACCTCAACCCCGACGAACTGGTCTGGAGCTACGCGAAGCGTACAGGCACGGCCCGGCGTCCGCTGCAGAAGGGGGACCAGCTCGATAAGCGCGTGACCAGGCAGCTGGCTGACATCGGTCGCAGACCCGCCCTCGTACGATCATTCTTCAGGCATCCAAGTGTTGCCTATATTACTAACCTCTGAGTAAGTGATCATCATGCCGGATGTCGCTTCAGCCACATCTCCAACGGCTGCATGGCGGGAAGGTGCGCCATGCGACGAAGCGCGGCGCGGGAACAAGCTGGTAGGATGCGGCAATGAGTCAGCCACCTGCCATGACCGAACCGCGCCAAGCCGCGGTTCTCTTCATTCTCGTGACCGTCCTGCTCGACATGTTGTCGTTCGGCATTATCATTCCGGTGCTGCCGAAACTCGTCGAGGAATTTTTCTTCGGCAACACGGCGCAGGCGGCCGTGCTCTACGGGCTGATGGGGACGGCCTGGGCGTTCATGCAGTTTTTTTGTTCGCCGATCCAGGGCGCGTTGTCCGATCGGTTCGGCCGGCGCCCTGTCGTCCTGCTGTCCAATCTGGGCTTGGGCCTCGACTACATCGTGATGGCGCTCGCGCCGAACGTGGGCTGGCTTGTGGCGGGCCGCGTCATTTCCGGGATGGCCTCCTCCAGCTTCAGCACTGCCGGTGCCTATATTGCTGACGTGACGCCGCCGGAGCAGCGGGCGGCGGCGTTCGGGAAGATCGGCATGGTCTTCGGGCTCGGCTTCATCTTCGGTCCCGCTTTGGGCGGCTGGCTCGGCGCGATCGATCCCCGCCTGCCGTTTTGGGGCGCGGCGTCACTCAGCCTCATGAACGCCTGTTACGGATTCTTCGTACTCCCCGAATCCCTGCCGTCTGACAGACGGATGACCTTCACTTGGGCCAAGGCCAACCCGGTCGGTTCGCTTAGGCTGTTGCGGTCACACCATGAGCTCTTCGGCCTCGCGACCGTGTCGTTCCTTGGCTATCTCGCCCATACCGTCCTTCCAGGCGTGTCGGTCCTGTACATGGGCTATCGTTATGGGTGGGGGACAGCGAGTGTGGGGCTCATGATGGCTGGCGTCGGTGTGGCTGCGACCATCGTGCAGGGTGGCCTGATCCGTCCCATCACCAATCGGTTCGGTGAACGCAGGACACTCCTCGTCGGGTTACTGTGCGGGACGGTCGGCTTTTTCGTCTACGGCATCGCATGGGAGGGCTGGATCTTCTGCCTCGGCATTCCCGTCATGGCGCTGTGGGGGTTGGCCGGGCCGGCGACCCAATCCCTCATGACGAGGCGGGTGAGCAGCGGCGAGCAGGGGCAGTTGCAAGGCGCCATTGCGAGCATCAACGGCCTGACGGGCATG
>JAICHN010000634.1 GCA_025924845.1 Chloroflexota bacterium
GATAATGGACAGGTGCGCCGAGCAGGTGATCGTCGGCGTCCAGAAGGCCGTAGTCACAGCCCCAGGTGTCCACACCGATCCCGACCACATCGGCGCCGTACCGCCGGGAGGCTTGACGAAGGCCGCCCAGTATGCCCTCGCGAATCAGTGGCAGGTCCCAGTGCGGACCTGCTGCATCGCGGACCGGTATATTCTCGAAGCGGTGCAACTCCTCGATGGTGATACGGTCATCCGCAATAGTGCCGGCGATTACGCGGCCGCTCTCGGCGCCCAGATCAACTGCCAGGTAGCGTCGCGCGTTCGCGGCGTGGGAGTCCATCTTCGAACTGCTAACGGGGATAAGCGGCAGCGACGCCGCCATCCACGTTGATAATGTTGCCGGTACTCTTGCCGGAACGCGCCGTCGACGCGAAGTAGGCTACAGCCTCCGCGACATCCTCGGGATAAATGCTGACTCCCAGGGTGGTGCGTTTACGGTAATGCTCATCGAGTTCCTCCGGCTTGATGCCGTAGGCAGCGGCCCGTTCGTTCTTCCAGGAGGAATCCCAGATGCGCGATCCGCTGAGGACGGCATCGGGATTTACCGTGTTCACTCGAATTCCCTGGGCGCCTCCTTCCTCGGCGAGGCAGCGGGCCAGGTGAATCTCTGCCGCTTTGGCTGACGAATAGGCGGCGGCGTTCTTTCCGGCGGCCAGGGCATTCTTGGAGGCCACAAACACCAGGCTCCCACCTCGTCCCTGGGCTTGAAGCATCTGGAACGCGGCGCGGGACACCAGAAAGTAGCCGGTGCCGAGCACGGCATGATTCCGTGTCCATTCAGCCAATGTCGTCTCCGTAATCGCGGCGCTGGAGGCCAGACCGGCGTTGTTCACCACGCAATCGACGCCGCCGAAGGCACGCCCGGCCTCGGCGAAGGCAAGCCGTACCGCGTCCTCGTCCGTAACGTCCATACGGACGCCGATCGCCTTCCCATAACCGTACTTCCCGCACAGCGCTTCCGCCACCTTCATGGCGCCCGTCTCGTCGATGTCACAGACGACAATATGGGCGCCGTCGCGAGCGAGCCGGTCGCCGATGGCGGAGCCGATCCCACCCGCGCCGCCGGTGACCAAGACTACCCGCCGAGCGAACTCACGCTCGGGCGGCGCCAGCTTGAGTTTGTACTGTTCCAGAGGCCACAGTTCCACGGCGTAACTCTCGGCGGCGGTTAGAGATACAAAGCCGCCGCACGCCTCGGCGCCGCGCATGACGGCTACCGCGCGATGGTACAGTTGCGCCGCCACATCGGCGTTTGCCGCATCCTTGCCGGTGGTAATGGCGCCTAGCCCCGGGATCAGGATAACGCGGGGCGCGGGGTCGGTCGCGGCATCGGGGGCGCGATAGACCGCATAGTCGGCATCGGGATCGAGGTTCTGAGTTGCATTATGCTCCAGGTATGCCTCGTAGCGCGCCTCGAAGCCCTGGACCCCAGTCCTCATCGCCTCTTCCAGGGCTGGGATGCCCTGCTCTGGGCTCCAATCGACCAGGAGCGGCCAAGGCTTGGTATGCACCAGGTGGTCGGGGCAGGCGGCGCCGATCGCGGTAAGCCTCGGGGCATCCACGCTGGTCGCGAACTCCACTAGGTCCGGCGTATCCTCCAATTTCAAGATGGCGGGGCGACGCGCTCCGACCAGGCCGCGCAGGGTGGGCATGACGGCAGCGGCCACGGTGCGGCGCTCATCGGGTGGGAGCGCGGCCACGCCCGGGCCGCCGAAAGGAACAGGCGCATAGCGCGCCTCGACAAACCGGCGGGCACGGCCGATATGATCGAGGGTGGAAGCGTAACACTCCTCGTCGGTTTCACCCCAGGTAATCAGTCCGTGTTTGGCCAGAATGACCAGGGTCGCTTCCGGCTTTCCTCTTACCGCCAGGCCGACGGCGCGCGCCAGGGCAAAGCCGGGGCGGGCGTAAGGAATCCAGAGCAAGGCATCGCCAAAGATTTCGCGGGCCAGCCGTTCTCCGTCCGCCGAGCAGGCCAGGAAGTTCGTCGCGTCGGCGTGGGTATGGTCGATATGGCGGGCCGGGATGAACGCGTGCAGCAGCGTCTCGATCGAGGGACGAGGCCTGCCCACTTCATAAGCGCAATGGGACAGGTAGTCCACCATCTCCACATCGCTCATTCGCTCGCGTTCGAGCAGCGGCAGCATATCGTCCATATACACACCGGCAAAGGACGCTTCGGTAACGGTGGCCAGGTCGGAACCCGAGCCCTTGACCCACAGCACGGCCCGGCGACGCCCCCGGAAGTCAACTTCTTCCGCCTTGACCGACGTGTTGCCC
>JAICHN010000635.1 GCA_025924845.1 Chloroflexota bacterium
AAGATGCTCGCGCTCCCAGGCGATTTCGCCAACAGCACCAAAGGTGAGGCGCACCGCGGATCGTGCTTCGGGGTGGACTAGGGCTTGACAGGATTGGTACGTTAATGCTGTTCGCTAGGCCTGCCCCCCACCGACGCGGACACGATAGCCGGAAATATCCTTCGGATGAGCGTCGGTAAAGAGGCTATGGAAGAGGTCCCCCTCGCATTCCGAACCGATCGACCGGAGTTGGCGAACCCGGTATCCGCCGGCTGGTCGGCTGCCGTTTTGGCTCGGGCGCCGATCGGTCTGGCCACCATAGACGCGGCGGGCATATTCACCCTACTTGAAGGGGGTGGATTGGCCGCGGCAGGGTTGCGCCCCGGCGAACTGGTCGGCGCCTCGGCCTTCACCCCGTTCCACGGTGCCCCGCGGATCGGGGAGTGCTTCCGCCAGGCGTTGGGGGGCGGCGAAACGGCCGAGCGCATCGAGTTGGGGCGGGCCTGCTATGCCTTTCATTTCAGCCCCATGTTTGATAGCCGTGGATCGGTAGTCGGCGCGGTCGGCATCGGCTGGGATACCGCCGATCTCTTGCCGGCCGAGGAGGAGCATGGGACCGGCGACG
This sequence comes from Chloroflexota bacterium, assembly GCA_025924845.1. The sequence continues at coordinate 605 of JAICHN010000635.1, forward strand.
AACGCCTGCACCTGATGGTGAGCCATGCGCCGGTCATTTTAGCGGTGCTGGACCGCGACGGCGTTTTCACGCTCTACACTGGGGCCGGAACGGCGGCCCTGGGCCGAAAGCCCGGCGATCTGGTTGGCCGGTCACTCTGGGAACTCTACCCTGGTCGGCTCGATATGGTGGAATCCTTCCGTCAGGCACTGGCGGGCAGGCCGACCGCCGGCATTCTGGAAGTACACGAACGGCAATTTGAGGTCCAGTGGGTTCCCACCCGCGATCGCGACGGGGCCATACGGGGAGTGATGACCCTGGCCGTGGACGTGACGGCGCGGGAGCAATCGCTGCGCGAGGCGGAACGCGCCCGTGCCGAGGCGGCCCGCCTGTCCCTGGCGCGCAGCGACTTCATGGCCGCGGTCAGTCACGAGTTGCGCACCCCGCTTACCGTCGTGGTCGGCTATGCCGAACTGCTGCTGAGCCGCTGGGATCGCACCGATGATCGGAAGCGGCGTGACCAGGTCGAGCGCATCGTCACGGCGGCAGTCCGCCAGCAGCAAATGGTGGTCGATCTCCTGTTTCTGAGTCAGGTGGAGAGTGGGACCATTCTCGCCGCTCGGGACCACCTGGAGTTGCCGCTTCTGGCCCGCCAGGCCGCCGCGCGCATCGAAGGTTACTATTCGGGACAGCAGATCCGTCTGGACGGTCCCGCGCTGCGCGTGATCGGCGACGCCGACCGCCTGACCCAGGTGATCGCGCACCTCCTCGATAACGCCGCCAAATGCTCTCCCAAGGACGGTGAGATTGCCGTGACCTGGCAAGAAGAGGACGGCTGGGCCGCGCTGCGGATACGCGATCGTGGCCCCGGCATCCCTATTGAGTGGCACGAGGCCATCTTTACGCGCTTCGGCCGCGTCCCCGGCAGCCGCAATCGGGCGGGCCGGGTGGGCACCGGCCTTGGCCTCTATGTGTCGCGCTATCTGGCCCACCTCATGGATGGGACGCTCGAACTCGAATCCTCCAGCACCGCCGGAAGCGTCTTCCGGCTGCGTGTGCCCCTGGCGCCCGCTGCACGGACGTAGGTAAGGGGCATTCCCCCGCCTGCCGCTTGGTTACACTGGGATCTACGAGTACGCGCCGGCAAGGGAAGACCGCGCGACCCGCGAAGCGCTGGGTACGGCGATGGAGAAGCATCGGGGGGCCGCGGTCCTTCCTTTTGGCCGCGATACGGATCGGGAAACCGCGCGGCTGCTCGTTGCCGCCATCCGCCGCCATCCCCTGGCAACGCGTGCCGATTCCGTAGCGGCCACGAGTAGGGCACTGGCCCACTTCACCATGGCCGGGGCGCGTCTACGGCATCCGGACGCGCCGGCGAACACCCTCGCCCAGGACGTGGATCGGCGGCGGTACGGGCCTGCCCTCGCCGATACCCTGGCCGGTTGGCGTACTGTTCACCGGATTAGCGCGGAGGTTGAGCGCTATATGGCCGCCGACCCATTCCCGCTGCTCTATGTGGTAGCGGACGCCCTGGAAGCCGCGGGCGTTTCTTTTCTGATCACCGGATCGTTGGTCGCCGGCGTCTACGGTCCGCCCCGTGCCACGAACGATGTCGACCTGCTTGCTCGCCTGACGGCGGAACACATTTCCCCATTTGTCGGCGCTCTTTCTACCCCTCTCTACGCGGATCCCTTGTTGATCGCGGATGCCGTGAATCGGCGA
>JAICHN010000636.1 GCA_025924845.1 Chloroflexota bacterium
ACGCGTCCGCCCGCGACGATTGTCGTGGCGCACTCGATGGGTGTCGATGTTGCTCTGAGCCTGGGTGTGAACAGGGGCGCCGACATTAAGGCCGAGTATCTGTTTGGTGGCTCGATCGATCACCCCAAGGACCCGGATCACGGCTGGATCAAGGAATTTTTCCAACAGCGCAGGACACCCTGCTGCATGTCGTTGCCCACCATAGGGCGGGTCCGCGATGAGTTTTATAGTGGCGCCGATAAATTCGCACTAGCGCTGCCGCCTGATCATCCCCTCGTCCACTTCGTACGCTTCGGCATCGAATACGAAGACGTCGCCCGTGTCCGGCAGCTACTTTACACTGACATACCTCCACCGAAGGCGCTGTGTGACTTGTCCGGAGTCACTCATTACTTCAACACGCTGTCACTGCGTTTCAGTCCACTTCTACTGCCGGGGTTTGTCCTGATCGACACACTTGCGGTGCAGCGCACCGCCGATCTTTTCTCACCCGGCGAGCGTACGACACAGATCTGCCACAGCTCCTGACGTCATCGCAGCCGCTCCTCCAGCAGATCGACGTCGCGGATCAATTTGCGCGAGCTCTCCTGGGAAAGGGATTCTGACCGCGCGAGTGAGAACAGGGCTTCGCGTTCGGCCGCCAGGCCGGCGAGCCGGAGCTGGCGCTCGATCTCGTTAATGCGGCGAACTTCGGCGACGCGCTCCGCGGTTGTTTCGCCCTCAAAGCGCCGTCGATACGATTCCATGACGCGCGAGGCGGCATCGGCGTAAAGAGCGGCGTCCTCGTGCGTGCTGGCCATCTCGTGCGCGGCCTGCTCTATGGCCCGGATTGCCGCCTGGGCGGCGATGCTCCGGGCCCGGTATCTCTGCTCCTCTTCGCCTGAGTCGGATGGCATTGCCAGTCCAACCAGCAACCTGGGCAAACCGATACTGGCCACGAGCAGAGAGACGATAATGACAGCCGCCGCAAGAAAGATGGTGAGGTCGCGAGCGGGAAACGGTGTTCCGTCGCCGAGTGTCAGTGGGACTGTCAGCACCCCAGCCAACGTGATCGCGCCGCGTACGCCGGCGACGGATACGGCCGCAATCAGGCGCACTGAAGGGCGCAGGGTGGTCGGGTCGCCGCGACGGCCTGCCACATACCGGCTCAAGTTTACCGAGACCCAGACCCAGACGAATCTTGTGCAGGCCAGCCCGAAACTAATCGCCAATGCGTAGACGGCGAGCCACCACGGGTTGAGATGATTGGCATCGCGCACGACACGCACCGCACCTGACAGAATTCCGGGCAGTTGCTCACCCAGGAGCACAAACATCACACCATTGAGTGCGAATTGTACGGTGTCCCACACTGCCGTGCGTTGCACGCGAGTGCTTGCAAGGGAGCGGCCGCTGAGCTCGGCGTAACTCATGGTGATGCCGGCGGAGACTGCCGCCAGGATTCCGGAGGCGCCGAGGTGTTCGGCGAGCTGGTAGGCGCCGAAGGGAATCAACAGGCTGATGAGAACCTGGGAGCCGGCTTCCTCGCCCAGGCGGCGGCTGATCCAGTTCTTGACCCATACGACCGCGTAGGTCAGTCCCACACCGGCCGCGACCCCCCAGAGCACCAGCTCGAAAAAGGTGATCGCGGCGGCCGACAAGGAAAACGTGCCCGTCAGAGCCGCGGCCACGGCGAACCGGAAACAGACGAGACCGGAAGCGTCATTCAGGAGTGACTCGCCTTCCAGGACGTGCATCACGCGCTTGGGCATGGGGACGCGCTGTGAGATGGCCGACACGGCGATCGGGTCGGTAGGGGAGATGATGGCCGCCAACGCGAAGGCGACGGGATACGGAATTGGAGGAATCATCCAATGAATGAAGACCCCCATTCCGAGAACGGTGAAAATGACGAGCCCGAGCGCCAGTTGCAGGATCACGCCCCGGTCGTGCAGCAGTCCCTCCTTTGGGATCCGCCAGCCATCCAGGAATAGCAGGGGCGGCAGGAATAGCAGGAAGAAGACATCCGGATCCAGATGCACATCGGGAATCGCTGGCACGGCCGCGATCACGGCCCCCAGTCCGATCTGCACCAGCGGTGTGGGCAGGGCGAGGGGCAGCCAGCGCACCAGGATACTGCCGCCGACGACTCCTACGAGCATCGTCAGAATGACACCTACTGTTTCCATGGCCCTCCGGCACCCGGCAACGCTGTGCGTGTTATAGCAGGACGTTGACCTCGGCGGCGGGCCTGTTTTAAAGTTCGGCCACGTCCGGGCCAGCTAAAGGCCGAGCGGAAACTCTATGTTGCAAAGAAGGCCGTC
>JAICHN010000637.1 GCA_025924845.1 Chloroflexota bacterium
GGAGGCGCCCACGGCGGCGCGTATCCGCTTCGGCCTCACCTTGCGTGAGGCGGCGATGCGGCCGGCTCGGCGGGAGGTAGAGGTGGTGTGCATCCGGCCCGGCCTCTCACGGAACGGCAACTTTTACGGCCCGGAATGTCTGCGCGCGGCGTTGCCGCTGTTCGAGGGCGCGCAATGCTACATCGATCACTCCGCCGCCGGCACGCGCAGCGTACGCGACCTGGCGGGCACGTACCGGGCGGTTTGCCTGGGGGAGCAGGGGGAGGTGCGGGCCACCTTACGCGTGGCGCGGGGCGCCGCCTGGCTCTGGGAACTGATTCGAGAGTGCGTGGAGGACGGCGCCGACCTGGTGGGGTTGTCGATCGATGTCAGCGCGGCGGTTCGCGAAGGGGAGGTGGCGGGACAACGTGCGTGCATCGTGGAACGGATCACCGCCCTGCACAGCGTGGATGTGATCACCAGGGCTTCGGCGGGCGGCGGGTTCGAGAAAATCCTCGAGGCGGATAACCAGAGTTGGTGGGATCAGGCGGAGCCGGACAATGAGGAAGCCGCCGTGCTCGCCCAGCGGGCCGCCGCCTCGGGCCTGCCGATCGAGAGACAGCAGCGGCCGGTGGAAGCCGGCCAGGTCGCCCCGGTGCAGTTTGGTCCCAGCGCCGCCCAAAATATCGCGGGCGGCCAGCTACAGCTTGGAGGAAGCTACGTGGTACAGACAGATCGTGAGACCGCCGGCACGCCGACCGTCCCGACCGCGGGGGCCGAGACGCCGATTCGCGAACAGCATACCGCGGCTGACCCGTCGCCGGTAGAGGAGGCGACCCGTCTGCTCGAGGAACTGCGCCGGGAACGGGCCGCGCTGGAGAGTGAGCGGATCCTGGACCGCGCCCTGCGTGAGAGCGGCCTGCCCACGCCTGCCGCCCGCCGTCTGGAGGACAGGCTTTCCGGGCAGGTGCTCACCGAGAGTATGGCCCGCCAGGCGGTCGAGGAGGAGCGGGCCTTTCTGGCCGAGCTGACCGGAGCGGGGTTGATTCGCGGCATGGGCTTCGAGAAGAGTGCTTGGGTGACCATGACCGAGGGCGAGCGCCTGCAGAAGGCGTTCGATCAGCTGTTCGACCTCCAGGAAGGCGACAAGGTGCCCGCTCTCTCCGGTATCCGCGAGGCGTACGTGACCGCCACGCGGGACGTGGAGATCTCCGGCGCCACCGATCCGGCCCGCCTTCGTGAAGCGGACACCACTACGGCGAGCTTCAGCTATCTGCTGGGCACCAGCATGAACAAACGGTTGCTCAAGGACTACCAGGCCTGGCCGTCCGAGTGGCAGAAGTTCTGCACGATCACCCCGATCAAGGATTTCAAGCAGCAGGACCGGGTGCGCCTGGGCGCCTTCGGCTCGCTGGCCACGGTGGCCGAGGATGCCGCCTATCAGAGCATTACCCTGGCCGATACCAAGGCATCCTATTCGCCGACCAAGCGCGGTAACCTAGTGGCGGTGACGCGGGAGACCATCATCAATGATGACCTCTACGCGATCAAGCAGATCCCCGGCAAGCTGGCCGTCTCCGCCGCCTTTACCCTGGCCGAGTTCGTCTACACCCTATTGGCCGCCAACGGCGCCACGATCTACGACACCTTCAAGCTGTTCGACAGCGTGAATCACGCCAATACCGCGATCATCACCGCCAACCTGGGGACGCCGAACAGCGGCGCCGCCCTGGCCGGTACGGCCTTGCAGACGGCGGTGACCAAAATGCGCCGCCAGACCAACCTGGCCGGCAAGCCCATCGGCCTCAAGCCGCGCTATCTGATCGTGCCGCCCGAGCTGGAGTTCACGGCCATGGTGGTCACCAAGAGCGCCGGGGCGCCGGGCAACAATTTCAACGACATCAACCCCGTGATGGGCTACGCCGAGGTGATCGTGGCCCCGCAGATTGCGAGCGCGAGCTACTGGATCGCCGCGGCCGATCCGAGAGTGATCGACACCGTGGAAATCGGCTTCGTGGGCGGGCAGATAAACCCGCAGCTGTTCATTCAGGATCAGCCGCTCTTCGGCAACAACTTCACCAACGACACGATCACCTATAAGGTGCGCCACGAATACGGCGGCGCCGTGGTGGACTATCGCGGGTTCTATCTAGGAAACAACTAAAAATAATCAGGATTGGGTAATCCCAGCCTGAAGGATTTACATCCGGATTACTGTGCTGGACTGCTTAAGCAGTCCAGCACAGTAATCCGGATGTAAATCCTTCAGGCTGGGATTACCCAATCCTGA
>JAICHN010000638.1 GCA_025924845.1 Chloroflexota bacterium
CCCGGCTCGGCACGGCGCCGCGCCTCTGCCACGTTTGGCGCACTGGGCGCCGCTATGCTGGCGATCATGCTCATCTTAACGCCGGCGGGCTCCTTCGCGGCGAGCATTTTTACCATCTTCCAGGTCCGGCAATTTGCTCCCGTTCCGGTCACCCTGAGCGACCTGCGCGTCCTGCCCAATTTGAGCCATTATGGGACGATGCGGATTTCTCGTTCCAGCAAAACTCAAACCGTTGCGACCGCTGCCGAGGCGACGGCCGCTGCGCACCAGAACGTGCTGGTACCGGGACCGCTGCCTGGTGATGTGCCAAGAACCGTCCGCTACGGGGTGGTACAGCCCTTTACGGCGTCGTTCACCTTTAATGCCGCTAAGGCTCGCGCCGCGGCGGCCCGGATCGGGAAATCCGTGCCCCCGATGCCCGCCGCGCTGGACGGGAGTTCGCTCAGCATTACGATTGGTCCGGTGGTGATGGCGATGTATGGCGGCACCGGCTCGGGGCTGCCCGCGCTGCTGCTTGCCCAGGCGCCGGCGCCCCGCGTCACCAGCACCGGCGCCTCGACCACGGTGATCCTGAATTACCTGCTGAAGCAGCCGGGTATCTCTTCCCAGCTCGCGGCGCAGATCCGGGCGATCGGTGATCCTTCGACCACGTTGCCCATCCCGATTCCGGTAGACCTTGCCCAGGGGCGGGCAGTGCGGGTGCGCGACGCGCAAGGTATGGTAGTGGGCGACAATACCGGCATCGGCAGCGCGGTGGTCTGGACCGAACACGGCCTGGTACACGGCGCGGCCGGAACGCTGAGTGAGGATGAACTGCTGGCCATCGTCAAGGGTTTGCACTGAGGTGGCAATGCTCCGCGCCTCTTTCCCCACCGAGGCGGATGTACCCGCCATTCGCACTCTCGACCTCGGCAAGCGTTACGGCCGGATCACTGCCGTGGCCGGGATCTCGATGAGCGTGGCCCGCGGGGAGGTGTTCGGCTTCCTCGGGCCAAATGGCGCGGGGAAAACCACCGTGGTAAAGCTGCTGCTCAGCCTGGCCCGCCCAACGGCAGGCGAAGGATGGCTGCTGGGCGCGCCCCTGGGTGACCTGGCCACGCGGCGGCGTATCGGCTACCTTCCGGAGCTGTTCCGCTATCAGGACTGGCTGACCGCCCGCGAGGTACTGGCGCTCCATTGCTCCCTGGGCCGCCTGCCTCGTCACACGTGGGAAGCGGAGGCCGAGCGGGCGCTGCGTACGGTTGGTCTGGAGCAGCGCGGTGATTCGAGAGTGAGCACGTTTTCCAAGGGTATGCAACAGCGCCTGGGATTGGGCGTGGCCCTGTTAGGCCACCCTGACCTGGTGTTGTTGGATGAGCCCACGTCGGCCCTGGATCCGGTGGGTCGAGTGGAAGTGCGCTCGATCATCAATGATTTGAAACGGCGCGGCGTCACCGTGTTCCTTAATTCGCATCTTCTTACCGAGGTGGAGCAGGTGGTGGACCGCGTGGCGGTGATCGACCATGGACGAGTGCTGGCCCTGAGTTCGATTGATGAGTTTACGACCGACACTCTGACTGTCCGTATCCGCCTGACCGGTCTCGATCCAGGCTCGGTGACCAGTCTGGACCGCTTCACGCTGACGCCGGGGGCGGAGGGATGGTGGTTGGCGCGGGGCGTCGGTCAGGCCGACGTGCCCGATCTGGTAGCGCAACTGGTCGGCGCAGGCGCGCGCATCTACGCCGTTGAGCCGGGCCGGCATACGCTGGAGGAACGATTCTTGCAGCTGTTGAAGGGAGGAGCGGATGCCGCCGGCGCTGACCATCGCCCGCCTGACCATCTTTGAGGCGATCCGCCGCCGCGTAGTGCTGACCGTTTTGATCCTGACGCCGATCGTGATCGGCGCGACGGGGTGGGGATTCGCCAAGCTGACGCACCTGACCGGAGACAACGGGGCGGCGCTGGCCCAGTCCGAGGTTCGGCTCAACCAGGCGGTATTGCTCATTCTGATCGCCTTCATGTTCAGCGTGGTGATGGCGATAGGCGCCGCGTTCCTGGCCGCGCCGTCGTTGGCCAATGACATCGAGTCCGGCCTCCTCCTCGCCATGCTGCCTCGGCCGATTCGCCGCGCGGACGTGGTGTTGGGCAAGTGGCTTGGCCTCGCCGGCCCTCTGGTGGGCTATGCCTTTATAGCAGGGGGGATCGAACTGGAGGTCGTGAAGGCGGCCTGTGGCTACGTGGCGCCGGAGCCGACGCGGGCCATTGCCTTTATCGCCGCGCAGAGCC
>JAICHN010000639.1 GCA_025924845.1 Chloroflexota bacterium
AACTCTTAATCAGTGGGTTCAGGGTTCGAGTCCCTGGCGGGTCACCACAAAAGAACTAACAGTAGGAATAAATGGAAGAGCGGGTACATGAATCTCCGCCCTTTTTGATTGGCTATGTAGCCAACGTCTCATGGCGCATCGGGGCCATGCTATCCGCAGCAGCATCTCTTCTACTGGTACTGGGCAAACAATGCGGACACCGGTGGCACGATGGGCGCCGACGCACATCAGGCGGTGCCCATCGTGCCGCTCCTCGGCTCAACTCGTGCGTTCTACTTGGCTAGGCTCTCCCTGCTTCTCGAGCCATCATTGCGTTACGGCGCGCCCGCTTGCCCCGCGCCCGCCCATCCCTGCGCGCCACCGATCGCGCCATCCGGCTGCTCCGCCCGCACGTGTCCTTCGCCCACGCCAAGCGCCCACCAGCCGCCGGTTTCTCGTTGGGAAGCGGAAGTAGAGCCATACGGCATGAGCAATGATTTCGGCGGGGAAGCGGTGGCCTTTGTAGGAGCCAGCAGGAGTGGTGGTCATACGCTTATTATACCAGGGTGCGGTAATCTCGCGGCCTGACGTCTCGAGTTGACCATACCCAATCGGGACACCTGCAACACCTCGCTGGCACTCATCCTGCTGACCGAATTCGAAGTTGGTTTGCAGCTGAGACGTTTGCACAGACGCTCAGCAGACGCCCAAAGGGACAGCCTTCCGCTATGCTGGCTCAAGACAACAAGTAAACCGATGATTCGGTCATGATCCGGAACACCCAACTGTACCTGGTCGACCATCGGCTCTTTCGGGAATCCCGATCGTGCAGCGAACCAGACCGTCAGAGCCGGAGACCGCACGATGTCGGCGCGGTGCAATTTGGAGGCTGTGAGGAGATCAAGATGCCCAGCATGTATATCCAGGCCAATCGGCAGGAGATCAACAGGAGCTTTGGCATAGCCGGCTTTACTATCCGCACGGGCTTGAGTCCGTCGTGGTTTGAGGTTGTGACGACTACCGATTGGCGCTTGCTACTCCGCGACAGCAAACCTCAGCGCACGGCGAATAATTTCTATTCCAGCCGTGCGCTGGGGCCACTGCCGGCACCCGGCGGCGAGGCTGTCTATCTGCTGCCGCCGCAGGTGTTGAGCCGCTTCGCCGGGCAAGAGAAGTTGTACTATACGATCGCTGTGTTCTCCGATCCCGACCGGCGGGATCCGCGCGTGATCACGCAGATCTCCGAAGGTATGCCTTATATCCGTATCTCGAAGTCTTTCACGGGCCAGACCTTGCGCCAGATGGTCGGGGTGCCGAACTCGCAGGGCGGCCTAACGGGCAACAACTATAACGCGGTGAGTCAGGAATCGCTTGCATGGGCGGGCGACGATGCGATCCCCGGTAAAATGGAACCCCTGTCGCAAATGCCGACAGTGGCCGCGCCGGCGGCGCCCGCCGTCACCAAACCGGCCGCCACCGGAGCGGCGCTCACCTACGCCGCGCCCCGCCCCGCCTCCTCCGCGCACGCAACCGCTCCCGTGGGCTACGCTCTCGCCGTGGACTACGATGCCGCGTACGACGATGGATTTGGCGTCTGGCCGGCCCCGCCCGTCGCCGCCTTGTCGACCGACATCCCACTGGACCCAGGCAACGGCGGCCAATCGATCGGGCTCGATGCGCTCGCCATCGGCGATATCATACTCTCGACAACGGATGCGCGCATTTCGCGCTGGATTCGGGCCGCCACGGGTTCCCAGGTGAGCCATACGATGCTCTATACCGGCGATGGCGGGCAGGTCGTTGAGGCTATTGGCGATGGCGTAACCTTCCGCCCGCTCGCCGAGGCGCTCGCCGAGGCCACGGTCGCCGTGGCGTTCCGCGTGCCGAACCTTACCGACACCCAGGCCCTGATCGTCCGCGATTTCGTGGGCCAGCAGATCGGCAAGTCCTACAATTACTGGGGCATCGTCCGGCAGGCCGGATTCCAGCTCGACCGGGCCACCTGGTGCCGGAATAAGACGGGCGCCGACTACGACAGCTGCGTCAACTGGGCTGGGCGAATCAACCTCGGCACCGCGGACAACGAGAGCTTCTTCTGCTCGCAGCTAGTGCTTGCGGCATACCAGCAAGCCGGCGTGCCCCTCACCAGCACCCCGCCCAATTGGGGCAGCCCTGAGGACATTGCCGAGTTGCGCCTCTCTGGGCGATTGGGCTATGTGGGTCACCTGAAAGCGCCGCCGCTCGACACCAGCAGCGCCCTGGATCTGCGCCGGCAGAACGGCCCGA
>JAICHN010000640.1 GCA_025924845.1 Chloroflexota bacterium
GGGCATCACGGAGGGTCATGGTGCGCGAGGGAAGCACCATGTCGGCCAGAGCGGCCGCGTCCTCGGCCGCGTCGCGCGCGAATCCACCAGGCCAGCATTCCTCCACCTCGCGCAGGTGAGGGGCGACCGCTATGGCGCCGTTGGGGAAGCGGCAGGCCAGATAGGGGCCGGTGCGGGAAAGGTATTCCGTGTTGTCGTTGATGTGGCCGAACGCGCCGCTACCGGGATACGCGCCCAGTGCGTGCAAAATCTCGAAGAAGGTGCGTTGATCGTGGCCCAGGCTGCGCGACTGGTCATCACGAGGGCGAAAGCCCAGGAAAACTGCACTGCCGCCCCCGGGGAAACGGCGGCGGACCCCGACCACCTGCCCCTTCACGCGTGCCACGACCTCGCCTTCCGCGAGGGGCGACACGGGATACACGCGGTCGGGCACGAGGTGGGTGAGGATCGTCTGAGCGGCAACCTCGGCCGCCGATCCTCCAAAGACGACCTCCATCCCGGCCGCCATCTTCCCCAACTCTTGTGATTGCGTGGTACGGCAGCCGAATAACGATCCCCACGTCTCCGGTATGGTATCGCCGGAGGCGGTGAGCAGCGGCGGCGGTCCACTCCAGATAACGCGCCCGCCGCCCGCCGCCAGTGCAGCCATCATCTTCAACAGATCGGCCTCGGGGAATGGCTCGAAGGTAGCGACCAGGGTGGTGAAACGCCTGCCGCCCAGCAGGATCGCGCCGTCACACACCGTACCACGCTCCAGCAGCTTGGCCTGGCTGACCAGATTGGCGTAGCCATACTGATGGGTCCAGCTCCCGAAGCGCTGGTCGACGGCTACCAGGTCGAGAGGATAGAGCATCAGCACCGCCACGTCACGGTGCTGCATCTCCTGCACCATGCCGAACCAGGGCTCGCCCGAGACACCGTAGGCGTTCATCAAATCAAGTCGTCGCCTGCTGATCGCCTCGGGCATGCCCCAGTGGAAGGCGTAGGAATAGGGGACGTCGTTCACAATGCCGGTCGAGCAAGCCAGCGTAAGCCCCAGATAATCGCGGTCGAGCCAACCGCATTCCGCGTGGTCGTTGCCCCCGCCGGTCAGGAACTCGCCCCACTTAAAGTAGTCGTAGCAGGCGGCCGCCGCCTGATGCACCGTATTGGACCAGACAAATTGGCTGGTGTATTCGTACTGGCGGGTAAACCGGTTCTCCTGCCCGTGCTCCCAGGCGTCGATGGTCGGGCTTTCGGCCCAGGTAGCGTGGGCGCGAGCCTCCAAGCGGTAGCCGAGTCGCGCCTCCAGGTAGCGCTTAGCATCCAGGAACAGGTCGACAACCCCGTTCTGCAAGAGGTGGTAGTAGCGGGAGCGGAAGAGCGCCGTCTGGGCGATCGCCTCGGGCGTCTCACCGAACACGTGCGCGAGATCGCGTTTGGCGCTGAGATCGGGCGCGGCATCCTCCTGCCCCGAGACGAAATAGAGCAGATAGTGGGCGAAATCTAGAAACTGATCGCCATGGCGTTCGGCGAAACGCCGAGCCAGCCCTGCGCTGACGTAGCGCAGGGTAAATTCGCCGTGATCGTGGTGGTGGAAATAACCCCAGTCCTGCTGGATGTGCAGCTCATCAGAATAGAGCGCGTTCAGCCGCACCCCGGCATCTATATAGCGGTCGAGCAGGTCGTGCAGAAACGGAGCGGCGGCGGGGCTGAGGTAATCCAGCTCCAGGCTGCGATATGCCTGCACGACCAGTACGCGATCGAGCGGGCCGACCTCGGTACTGCCGGTGCCGTAGACCCGCACGCGCTCGGCGCGATACCCATTGCCCGGAGCTCCCTCCCCGGCTGAGCTTTCCGCCGACTGCCCGGCCCAGCGCTCTACCCCGGTCACGGAGATTTCGCGGAGGGAATCCGGCTCGACCACGAGGTACGGCGTGCCGGGGATCGGGCGCTCCCGGAAGGCGAAGGCGCGTATACCGGCGTCCTCCAGTTCGGTCACGCCCTTGTTGTTCACCCAGGCATGCTGTTGCCAATAGTCCACGCTGAAGGCGCCGTCGACTGGATTGCGCCGGCCCTTACGTGCCTGCATCCATAGCCCGCTCTCACCGGTATGGCGTCGAAAGGCGGGGCCGACCTCTAGGGGGCTAAGCAGGCTCAGCTCCAGGGCCAGTCCGTAGCCGGCGGCGAACCGGGAGAGCGCGGCGATTCGCTCGATATATTCCGGCATATCAGGGGTCAACCGGCGTGGAGTGTGCA
>JAICHN010000641.1 GCA_025924845.1 Chloroflexota bacterium
ACCTACTTCTCCACCTGCGGCGCCTGCCGATTTTGCCGGGAGGGGCGGGTCAATCTCTGCCTGGAGCGGCGCAGCATCGGGTCCGCCGTCAACGGGGGCTTCACCTCCTTGCTGGTTGTGCCGGCGCGGAACGTACACGAACTGCCCGAGTCGCTTGGCTTCCGTGAGGGCGCCCTGGTCGAGCCGCTGGCCTGCGTGGTGCATGGGGTGCTGGATGGGCCGCGACCACGTCCCGCCGATCTGGCGGTGGTGGCGGGCCCCGGGGCCATCGGCCTGCTCACTCTGCAAGTGCTGAAAGCGGCCGGGGTATGGGTGATTATGCTGGGCACGAGCGCCGATGCCCACCGCCTGGAGATGGCCCGATCGCTGGGCGCCGCCGCCACCTTCACGACGGACAGCGAGGACGGGAGGGCCAGAATCCTTGAGTTGAGCGATGGGATGGGGGCCGATCTGGTTTTTGAATGTTCGGGAGCGGGCGCGGCGGCTCAGGATTTGCTGGAAATGGCGCGCCGAGGCGGCCACTATGCTCAGATCGGTCTGTTCGGTAAGCCGGTAGCCTGGAATCTGGACCAGATCTGTTATAAAGAGCTGACCGTCACCGGGAGCAACGCCTCCGTGCCCTCGGCCTGGACGCGTGCCCTTGACCTATTGGACACCGGCATGGTCCGCCTCGATCCGCTGATCTCCGGGGTGTACGCGCTGGACGATTGGCAGGCCGCCTTCGCGACGGTGGAGAACCGGACAGCCCTCAAGACGCTGCTCTCCCCAACCGTGTGATGGTGGAGGCAGGCCCCGACGATGCGGCCGCGCCGCGGCGGTCCGTGTGTTAATAGAAGACTCGTCTGAGAGGATCAACCGATGGCCCAATCTTCATCGATTAAGGTAGGCGTGATCGGGGCCGGCTTCATCGGCCCCGCCCATATCGAATCGCTCCGCCGGCTCGGCAATGTCGAGGTCGTCGGGTTGGCCGGTCGCGACCAGGCGTCCGCCGAGGCCAAGGCCGCTTTGCTCGGTATCCCGCGCGCCTACGGCAAGTACCTTGACCTGATCGCGGACCCCGATCTCGAGGTCATCCACATCTGTTCGCCGAACCGCGAGCACTTTCCGGCCGCCAAAGCGGCGCTGGAAGCGGGCAAGCACGTGATGTGCGAGAAGCCGCTGGGGATGAACAGCAGAGAATCAGCGGAGCTGGTCGCCCTCGCCCAGGCGCGTGGACTCGTCCATGCGGTGACCTTTAATCTTCGCTTCTTTCCCCTGGTCCAACAGGCGCGCACCATGATCCGGCGCGGCGATCTGGGCGAGGTGTATCTGGTGCATGGCGGGTTCTGGCAGGACTGGCTCTTGTTCGATACCGACTACAATTGGCGGGTCGAAGGAGCGGCGGGCGGCGCTCTGCGCGCCGTGGGCGACCTGGGCTCGCACTGGATCGACCTGGCCCAGTTCCTGACCGGTCGTCCCGTTACCGCCGTTCTGGCCGATCTGGTCACCTTCCTGCCCGTCCGCCAAAAGCCCGAACAGGCAATTGAGACGTTCAGTACGCGCGAAGTGCCGCGCACCCCGGTGCGGATGGACACGGAGGATGCCGCGACCGTGTTGCTCCGGTTGGGTGAGCGGGCGCGCGGATCGATGCAGGTCTCGCAGGTCAGCGCCGGTCGGAAATGCAGGCTGACCATGGAGATCAACGGTTCCCAGGGCTCACTGTTCTGGAACCTCGAGCAGCCCAACGAGTTGTGGATCGGGCACCGCGACGCGCCAAACCAGGTACTGATCAAGGATCCGGCCCTGATGGACCCGCCCGCCAAGTCGATCGCCCGCTATCCGGGCGGTCACGACGAAGGCTTTGCCGATAGCCACACGGCGATCAACCGTTCCCTGTACGAGTTCATCAGAGCAGGCGGCTACGGGTCGGGGCTTCAGCCTACTTTTCCCACCTTCGTGGACGGACATCGCGAAAACCTGATTGCCGACGCGGTACTCAGCAGTGCCGGCGAGGAACGCTGGATCAAGGTGGCCGTACCGCCGCTGGACTAATGCTTTCTCAGTCGAGGTATTTTGAAGAGCGCGGACCTGTGAATGCGTTCGCAAGGCAGGGACGGGGCAGCTGCGGCTGCGAAGAGACTTTAGTCGCCACGGCCCTTGCCCTGACCCGTTAGGGTCAGGATCGGCGTACACATCGTTGGTTGACAGACGACAAGCAAGCCGAACCATGCCGCTCGTCATGAGCGGCATGG
>JAICHN010000642.1 GCA_025924845.1 Chloroflexota bacterium
CAGCACCCGGCCCTTGAAGTTCTCCGGGCGCACCAGGTTCGCCATCGCCGCGAAGTCCTCCGGGTTGCGGATGTCTTGCTTGGGGAAGGTCATGCCGCCATTCGGCCACTCTTTCACCGCCTGGTCCAGCGCGGCTTCGTCGCTGTCGGCCCAGGAGACGTGCAACTGGAGGATGCGCGCCATCTGGGCCGGGTCCTTGCCCGCGCCGCGCGCGCCCTTCTCGAAGCGCCCCAGCAGCATCTTGATCTTCTCGTCGGCGGCGCCCACGGTGATGATGCCGTCGCAGGTGGCCCCCGTCTTTTCGGCGTTTACCGGGCCCGAGGTCGCCACGTAGATCGGCGGCGGGTCGGACAGAGTATACAGCTTGGCGCTTTCCAGGTTGAAGTGCTGGCCGCGATACTTGACCACCTTGCCGCTGAACAGCTTGCGGATGACCTCGATGCCCTCGGCCAGGATCTCCAGCCGGGCCACCGGCTCCGGCCAGTAGCCGCCGACGATATGCTCGTTCAGCGCCTCGCCCGCGCCTAGCCCCAGGTAGAAGCGACCGGGGAACATCGCCTCCAGCGTGGCCGCGGCCTGGGCCAGGATCGCCGGGTGATAGCGATAGCCAGGCGGCGTCACCCCCGTGCCGAAGCGCAGTTGGGTCGTCGCGCCCAGCGCGCCCATCCAGGCCCAGACAAAGCCGCTCTGGCCCTGGCCCGGCGTCCAGGGATGGAAGTGGTCGGAGGCCATGACCGCCGTGAACCCGGCTTGTTCGGCCTGTTGCGAATAGCGGAGCAGATCCGTGGGCGTGAACTGCTCGAACATGGCGGCGTAACCCAGCTTACCCATGATAGAACCCTCCTTAAAACTCGTACCGGATTCGTGCGAAAAGGATGCAACCCCGCCCCGCCTGCTCCGTTGATATAGACAGAGCAAGCGGAGCCAACGCCGTCCTGCTCGCGGGAGGTCCGGACCACCCTCACTTTATCAAGCGCAAATCATTACCATTCGTAGCCGCGCGATTTATCGCGCCGTACTCGTTGCTCGCCAGCGTGCCTGTCACCAGGCGCCGATCCTCAATAGGGCTAGCGAAACAGATCACGCGCGGGATCCATCAGCAGATCCTGGGCCGTGCCGTTCGCCGCCTCATACGCATACCCCCGGATGACGGCCACCGGCCGCCCATCCAGCTTCCCCATGATCAATTCCGCCGCCGCCGCCAGTTCGTCGGCGACCGCCAGGATGCTGGCGTTCAGCAGGTAGCCGTGCGCGTCGGTCTGGCCCCGGTAATCAGCTACCGCGCCCAGCCCGGCCAGGCCCACCGCCACATTGGTGATGCCGTAGCGCCAGGGCCGGCCAAACGAATCTGAGATGATTACCGGCAGATCGAAGCCGAGTTCCGCGCTTAGCGTCTCGCGCAGCCGCGCCGCCGAGGCATCGGAGTCGCGGGGCAGGAGCGAGACCATGTCGTGCCCGGCCACGTTCGACGCATCGACCCCCGCGTTCGCGCAAACAAAGCCGTGCTGCGTCTCCGAGATGATGATGCCATTCGCCATGCGCACGATGCGCTTGCTCTCGCGCAGCACCACCTCGATCTGGCGCGGGTCCTTGCCCCAGGCCGCCGCCCAGCGCGCCGCCAGGTCCGACGGCTCGACGGTCCGCAAATCGACCAGCGCGCCTTCGGCCTTGCTCACGATCTTCTGCGTGACCACCAGAATATCGCCCGGCGCGAAGGTCACACCGGCTGTCGCGGCAGCCGCGGTGATCAACGGCGGCAGATCCATGCCGGGCGTGACCTCCGGGAAGGCGCCCAATGCGAGAATACGGATTTCCGTGGGAGCGGGCATAAGGGTCCTCTCAAATTGACATAACCGGCAACGATCGTTGCCGGTGCCCTTGGGTATCAGGTTGGCCGGACGGCAACGTGCAGCGGGGACCCGGCGGGCAAGTCGGCCAGATCGCCTGGCGTATCGAGGTCGAACGCGGTGCCCGGCGAGCGGTAGATCATGATCTCCGCGCGGTTGGCGGCGGCGGCGCGAAAGTGGAGGGGGAAGCTGTCGTGCCCGAATTGGAAAGGCACGATACCCGGCGGGCGCTGCAACAGCGCGTTGGTGCCCAGACCGTGCCGATCCGGCGCCAGCACCACGACGGGCGCGCCGCGGATCGGGTCGGCGGCGATCTCGGCCATGGCGCGGACATCGCCCGCTTGCAGCAAGGGCAGATCGCCGAGCAGCACCAGCAGGGTATC
>JAICHN010000643.1 GCA_025924845.1 Chloroflexota bacterium
CCAGGCGGGTTTTCCCCACCCCTACCGGCCCGGGGAGCGTGAGCAGGCGCCCCGCGACACCGTCCCCGCCACGCCGCAGCATTGTCTCGGCCAGCGATTGTTGGCTTTCACGGCCAATCAGCGGGGTGAGCGGGACGGGGAGATTGCTCTGGGAGGCAAACCCCGGGGCGGGCAACGCTTGGTCGGTAAAAGCCGAGGATCGGCCCGGCGCGGGCACGCCGCACCAGAGCTCAAGGAGCGCAGCGCGATCGTCGGGCGGCACATCGAGGGCATCCAGGAGGATAATCAGGGTGTAGAGATAGGGATGAGTCCGGCCGCGCTCGATATTGCGGATCGTGCGCGAGGTCAGACGGCCACGCGCCGCGCCGGCCAGCTCCTCCTGAGTCCATCCGCGGCGTTCGCGCCAGCCACGCAGACGCACCCCTAGAGCCGGGGCCTCGGCGGATTTACTACCGACCCTGGACGATTCCATCAGGGAGGATCCTGGAGTATCCACGCTCCACACCACCCCATCATAGCACGATTTCCGCCCAGATTGCCGGTGTTCTTCCCCGCTTTTCCTGGCCGGTGCCCCTTACCGGCAGCCATACTGTAGAAGAGGTGCGGGCCTTCGGGCGGTCCGGACCCGGGTCGAGCGGCCCATTCCCAGAGCAATTTTCCCCCTTTAGCGGCACCGGACCGGCGCGGTTGGCCTGCCCCCTTCCGCGCCGGATCGTCCGTCGTGCCGCGGGCGTATCTTGTCTACCCATCCACTTGAGGGGATCATGCCCGACTCCCAGGACTATTTGCAGACGGCGATTAGTACTGGGTCACCTCCGGCTCGCCTTCTGGTGCGAGGCATGATCTCGGTGTTCTTGTCCACACCATGAATCTGCCCGCCGGCGAACGGGCACATACCATGCGGGCGGCTTACGGCGGTTGGATGTGGCTGGCGGGACGAGTTGGTCGAACGCTATAATCCGGAGACCGGGGCGTGCCCACCGCGAACCGCGTCCCCCTTTAGTTGGGCGCCGACTGTGTTTGTCGACCTGGTCAGTATGGATCAACTAGCCGCGCCGAGATACGCCGGCTCGTCGTGGCGACCGGCCGCCCTATCGCGATAGTGGTCCTCGAGGAAGACGGTTGGGTAATACATACCGTTGAAATCCTCGGTGGCGATCGTATAGGCGCCCGTCTGCAGAAAAACCAGGCGATCATCAATGGCGATCGGCGGCAACGGAACGCCGTGGGCAATGACATCGGAGCCGTCACAGGTCGGCCCGGCCAGGGTGACCGGGGTGAGCGTCGCGGCGGAGACGCGGCCCGCGAGGAGGTCACGCTCTCGATAGACGCCGTAAGCGATACCTTCGAGCGTTTCGTGGAGTCCGTTGAATACGCCGGAGTCAAGGTAGACATAGCGTCGGCCGCCACGTAGAGCGGTACCCAGGACGGTGGTGACCAAAGCCGCCGCGTGGTCGGTCATGATCCTCCCCGGCTCGATGGCGAGCGTGGGGCACGGCGCCGACCCGCCCGCGAAAAGCTGCCGGACGGCGCGCAGGATGGGTGCCGCCAGATCTTCGATCGCCGGCACCGGGTAGACATAGGGCACGGGAAATCCGCCTCCGATGTCCAGGAGTGCCAGAGGCATTCCTTCGGCAGCCGCCTGGGCCCAGATCGGGCGCACGTGGGCGATGGCGGTCAGCCAGGCCGCCGCCTCCAGGCACTGCGAACCGACGTGGAAGCTTATCCCCCACGGCGCCAGTCCCAGCCGGCGCCCCTGGTGGAGTAGGGGCACGATTTCCTCCAGATCGGCACCGAATTTCTGGCGCATGCCTGCCACCGCCTGCGCGGCGGGGACGGAAGCGCGCACGATCAGGCGAGCGCCGGGCGCCTGGCGGGCGATGCTCTCCACCTCGCCGGGGCTGTCCGCTACCATCAGCCTCACCCCTGCCTCGGCGGCCTCGCGGATCGCGGTGGGCCGCTTGAACGGGGCGCTGAAGATCATCCGGTCGGCGCTAAAGCCCGCCGCCATGGCAGCCCTCAACTCTGGGCCGGAGGCAATATCCACGCCGCAGCCGCTTTCCTGAAGTGCGTGCAGAATGGCGGGATGGGGGTTAGCCTTCATCGCATAGAAGATCTCGGTGTCCGGAAAGGCGGCGGAGAGGCGGTCGAAGTTCTCCCGCGTTTGCGTGGCGGAAAGCACCAGTAGCGGCGTCGGCAACCCGGCCGTCTCGCGGAGGAGATAGGCGA
>JAICHN010000644.1 GCA_025924845.1 Chloroflexota bacterium
GGTCTCTTTGTCGAGGCCGTGCTGACCTTCTTCCTCGTCCTTGTGGTGTACGGCACGGTCGTGGATCCTCGTCATCCCCCAATAGGCGGCTCGGCGATCGGACTAACCGTGCTCGTGGGTGTTCTACTCGGCGGCCCGCTCACTGGTGCCTCGATGAACCCGGCGCGCGCCTTTGGCCCGGCCCTGATGAGTAACTATTGGAATAATCACCTGTTGTACTGGCTGGGCCCCTTGATCGGCGCGCTCATCGCGGGCCTCCTTTACAAGTACGTATTCTTGCCCCAGCCGCCCAATCCCGACGGCGCGCGGTAGGCCGTGATGGGCGGAAAGCAGACGCCGTCGTTTCGCGGATCGGAAGTGCGGCGCCTCCTGGCGGTCGACATCGGCACCGGCACGCAGGACATCCTCCTGCTCGAAGCCGGTCAGGAAATCGAGAACGCCGTGCAGCTCATCCTCCCATCTCCTACCGTGCTGATTGCCCGCCGGGTCGAGGCGGCAACGGCGGCGGGCCAGTCCCTACTCCTCACCGGGGTGACCATGGGAGGCGGCCCGTGCGCCTGGGCGGTTGAGGCTCACCTGAAGGCGGGCTTGAGCGTGTATGCGACGCCAAACGCGGCGCGTACCTTCGACGACGACCTGGAGATGGTGGCGCGCATGGGAGTGCGGGTGGTTTCGGAGGACGAGGCGTCGGCGCTCCAGGTGGATTGCACCGTGGAGCTTCGCGACTTCATGCCCGAGGCAATCGCGGGGGCGCTGGCCGCGTTCGGGCTTTCCGCTCAGGTTGATCTCTATGCCCTGGCCGCCTTCGATCACGGGGCGGCCCCACCGGGCTACAGCGATCGTCGGTTCCGCTTCGATTTTCTCCGCCGAACCGTGGGGCATGGTGATGATCTTCTTTCTTTCGCCTATACGAGAGAGACCCTCCCCGCCGAGTTGACGCGCCTTCAGGCCCTTGCCGGCTCGGTGCCCTCCGACGCCGACGTGGTCGTGATGGATACCGGCGCGGCGGCGGTGCTGGGCGCCCTTGAGGACCCGAGAGTGCGCAAGGAGCGCGACGCGCTGTTGGTCAATATCGGCAATTTTCACACGCTCGCTTTCCACCTTGAAAACGGAAAGGTGCGGGCGCTGTTCGAGCACCACACCGGCCTTCTAGATCGTTCGAAGCTGGAGGGATACCTGGGCGATCTGGCCGTCGGCACGCTCAGGGAGGAGACTATCTTCGCGGATCAAGGACACGGAGCACTGCGGTTGGCTCCGTCCAGTGCCCTCCCGGCGCGTCGTTCCGACGAGGCTCCGCCCTTTACCGCCGTCACCGGCCCGCGCCGCAAGATGCTGACCGGCTCTGTACTGGAACCGTATTTTGCCGTTCCCCACGGCGCGATGATGCTCTGCGGCTGCTTCGGGCTGTTGCGCGGGGCGGCGGTGGCCGTACGCGGGGCGGCCCCAATGGTCGCGGCGGCGCTGGACTGAATGGCGTCGCGGGCGCCTCGACTTTTCGCGAAGGGGTTACGTGGTATTCCCTAACTCATCAGCATGTAGTAGGATAGTGGAAGTTGAACCGCGAGGGCCGTCGATCCTGTTCGGCTGGCATGGAGACGTGGGCAGCGCGCCGCTTACATGTAGTTTACTTTGGGTTCGGGAAGGCGTGGTCGAGCATGAGAGTCCTGATCACGGGCGGAGCGGGGTTCATCGGCTCTCATCTGGCTGATGACCTGCTGGCTCATGGCTATGCGGTACGCGTGCTCGATGCGCTGAGTCCCCAGGTGCATGGTGCGGTGCATGCCCATTCTGATGCGCGGCCAACGTATCTCGATGCCGAGGTTGAGCTTCGCGTGGGAGATGTGCGCGACCCCGACGCGATCCGCGAGGCGCTGCGGGATGTAGACCTTGTGTGTCATCTTGCCGCCGCGGTTGGCGTGGGCCAGAGTATGTACGAGATCGCTCACTACACCGGCGTGAACGGCGGCGGGACCGCAGTCTTGCTGGAGGCGCTGATCTGTACGCCGGTGCAACGGCTGGTTACGGCATCGAGCATGAGCATCTATGGTGAAGGCTTGTATCGGACGCTCGATGGCACGCTGATCCCCGAGGCTCAGCGTACCATCGAGCAGCTCCGCGCCGGCGCGTGGGAGCCCGTGGATGAATTAGGCCGGCCGCTTGAAGCCTTGCCCACTCCGGAGACCAAGACGCCCTCCCTCCAATCCGTTTACGCGCTGAC
>JAICHN010000645.1 GCA_025924845.1 Chloroflexota bacterium
CGCGGCCAGCCACGCGTAGGCGCTCAGCATGTGCAGCCCGACTGGATCGAGCAGATATGGCCCATTGCCGCGCGGCAATGGGCGGCGCCGGCCGAACACGCCGAGTCCGATCATGCTCATCATCAAGGCGAGGGCGAGCGCCAGGCTGCCCCATCCCTCGGCGGACGGCACGTCCGCCAGGCCGCCGTAGAGGCGGACGGCCAGGCCACAGCCCAGTACCAACAGCGCGGCCCGCAGCAAGCGGAGGTGGGGCATCACGGTGCGAAGGAAGATGGGGAAGGTGCGGGCCGACATCGCCACGGCGATCGGCACCAGAAAGCCGTAGAAGGCGAGCCGGATGGTGGTGTCATCCAGATTCTGGGGGACAAGTCTACCGCCCGTGCGTACCGCTTCCTCGGTCCCGACCAGGTTCACCGCCAGGGCGAGCCACAAGGAGATGAAGGCCGTGATAAAGAACGGCAACACAGGGGGCAGGGCGGGCCGCTCGCTCAGTTTCGGTCCAGACCGAAGGATGCTTACCCAGAGGAGGATCAGCACGGTCGCGCCCGCCGCTTCAAGTACACCCGCGGCAATCATGATGCCGCCCAGCATGGTGCGCCCTGAGCCTGAATCCGCGGCGGCGAACAGCGGTTGCGCGACGGCACGCCCTACCAGGCCAACCACCAGAAGCGGAAACAGGACACGCACGGCCGCGACGTGGCCGAGTGGGGCGCCGCGCAAACGCGGCAGGACATGGATAGCCACGCCAATTACCATCAAGCCAATCCAGCCGAACACCTGGACGTGCCCGTGCGCCTGGGCCGCCGCTAACCACCAGAGGCCGAGCGACACATGGGAGGCTTCCGCTCCCATCAACCCACCGCCCAATCCGAATCCCGCGGTGAGGGCAAGGGCAACCGAGGCGACAACGAACCGTTGCCATGGCGGCGCGTTGCCTGGACCTGCCATGCTTCCTTTCGACTGCGACCGCGCTACGGTCGCTTGGCGCCTTGCGGCCACAGCCCAGCGCGGCGCCGATGGCAGGTAAGATAGGCGAAGCGACCGGCGGCAACCCGCACGGCGCGGCGGGCGCCCTTGGGGACGAGCATGGCTCCGCCCGCGGCGAGGGCATGAGGCGTCCCCTCGACTTCGATGATACCTTCGCCCTCCACTCCAACCAGCAGTACGTCAACCTCATCGTTGACGTGCTCGGCCACGCCGCCGGGGCCGTCAAAGAGCAGCAGATTGACGTTCAGATCCTCGCTGGTCCGACTCCAGATCGGTTGCCTGGCCGTTGCCGCCCGCGCCAGGGCCGGAAGATCGATTACCGTGGACGGGTCATCGGCCACATGCGCTCCACTTTAGTTTGACCGTCAGGGATGTTGTCTCATTCATCGTAGTGCGAAGCACCGTGCCTGCCTAGTGGCGGAAACGCCGGCGCCGGGGAGACCGGGATTCCCGATTGGGGCGGTGCGTTCCGCGTTGGCCGTACACAAGATCCAGATCGACCTTCCGACAATTCTCGCAAGAGGGAGGAGTAGGCCAAGCCGGCACCTTTGGCGGATAGCCGTATACAAGACGCTGTTCCATGCTGTAATGCGATGGCAAGCGCATGGCAAGAAGGTCATAGTACGATGGAGCTATTGGCGAACGCCAGGTCCGCGGCGTAGTACTAGTTGCTGTTGCGAAATGAAGGTAGTCGCGAGGAGAGCAGAGCGAGATACTAAAAGGGTCACCAACCCAGACTCTGCGAGGATTGCCTGTCATGCTCATTGATCGTTATGCGCCCGAGGATGTGTTCGCACGCGTCCCAGAGATGGCCGCACAGGTTGACCCAGTGCTGCACCATCTTGACCACCTGCTTGAGGATGATACGCTGTACGCCCAAACCCGGGCCGATCTGGGGAAGCGGTATCCGCAGACACTCCAACATGGTCGCCACTCGACGCCTGCCGAAGCGATTCTTCGCTTGATCCTCGTCAAGCACCTTTACAATTGGAGTTACCGAGAGACCGTAACACGAGTGGCCGACAGTCTGGTCCTACGCTGGTTTTGCCGCGTGTATTTTCGGCGGGTACCCGTTGCGGCGACGCTCCTCCGGTGGGCTCACACCATCCAACCGACGACCCTTGACGCTATGAACGATCAGGTGGTGCAT
This sequence comes from Chloroflexota bacterium, assembly GCA_025924845.1. Next base: position 2,138 of record JAICHN010000645.1, read on the forward strand.
CTTGCCCAGCAGGCAAAGGTGACCCAGGGACGGAAACTGCGTATTGATGGAACCGTGGTCC
>JAICHN010000646.1 GCA_025924845.1 Chloroflexota bacterium
AGCGCACGACGTCGACCACCTTGAGCTTGCCGTTTTCATGCTTGACGGTACCCACGGCTGTTCCCTGGACGGCTTGGTGGCCCTTGCCCAGACCCAGGGTCACTTCGCCGCCGGGGCCGGTCCAGGTCAGGTGCTCGAACGCAGCGATGATCTGGTCCTGTGTGGGCGTCTGGCCATTGTTGGCGGCCTTGGCCTTTTCATAGGCGGTTTTCACGCCCAGGATGGCCTGCGTGATCTTGTACGCGGGATAGCTGGGGGGAATCGAATAGCGGTCTTCGAACGTCTTGCGGAACCAGGTGTTCATTTCGGATTCCGGTGCCAGCATGTCGAACGGGCCCCGGGCGCCAATGATGGTGCCGTCGGGAATCTGTGCACCCAGCTTCTGCACGGCGGTTTCCCCCGCCGTGAGAATGACCTTGCTCTTCTTGAACAGGCCGCGTGCGGCTCCCTGCAGGATCAATGCATCGGTGTCGCCGCCCCAGAAGCTGGACATCACCACGTCGGCCTTGCTCGACAGCAGTGTGGAGATTTCGGCTCCGTACTGACCGGCACCCAGTTTCGGGAACTGGGTCGTGGCGACCTTGGCATGCGGATACAACTGGGTCATCGAGGCCTTGAAATCCGCCCAGTTGTCCTGCCCGTAGGCGTAGTTCTGGTTGATGCCGGCGTAGTTGCTGACCTTGATGCCGCGCGCCTTCAAATACAAGGCGGCACTGACGTTGTCCATGGTTCCCATGGCACCGGTGCGGAAGACGTAGTGATAGGAATTGTCCTCGAAGATGCGCGGTGTGCCGCAGTCGAACAGTACCGTGAGCTTCTTGAGCTCTTCGGCCACGGGCGCCACCGCGAGGCAATCGCCGCTGGAGATGTAGCCAACCACCATGTCCACGCCTTGCTGGCCGACCAGATTGCGGTATTCAGTCACCGCCTTGGTCGAACCGCCCGCTTCATCGATGATCTTCAGTTCGATGGGGGTGCCGCCGAAGCCCTTGGTGTTGTAGGGCGCTGGGGTGGTGCCGGCGTTGATCTGGTCGGCAATCAGCTCCGCTCCGTTGCGAGCCGGAATGCCGAAGGTGCCGGCTGCGGAACCGGAGAGAAATGTCACCACGCCGATCCTGATGGGTTTTTCCGCTGCGGCAACGTTGCCCGCCACGCCTACCGATAGTGCGCCAATGGCGGCGCACAGCGCCGTTTTGCGCGTCAAGCTGTTCAAACCTAATTTCATGGAGCTCTCCTTTTGGCTTCCTTGACCTGCCCGGAACAGCCCCTGTTTGCAGGGGCTGTTCCGGGCTACTGTCCCGCGCGGGCTGGTGCCCGGTACTCGGGACTCTTTGAGTGGAATCCTTGGAGCGCAAGCGGGATGTCCTGGCGCTTCGGCGGTTCGCATGGACGATTGCAGTCTCGGTCAATCGTTCAATATAATGAACGCCGTTGCGTATAATGAACGGCGTACATCTTATGAAATGTATGGGTGAGGGTCAATCTGTTACCACAGAGGGTTATCCCTTAGGCATACCCTGTCGGCGGGCCGGTTTCGGCGGTCATAGGCGTTCAGCAAGGGGGTTCTTTTGACGGCAGACAAGCTTTCCGCACCGGCTGTAGCCAGGGCTACGGCCATCCTCGATCTCATTGCCCGCTCAGGGTCCCCGCAGTCCCTGGCGGACCTGACCCGCGCCCTTCAGCTACCGAAGAGCAGCATCCACGGGTTGTGTGCGACGCTGGAGCACCTGAACCTGCTGACGCGCCTCGAAAGCGGCCAGATGACCCTCGGGCCGCATGTGGTGATGTGGTCGAATGCGTTCCTGGCCCGGATCAACATTACCCAGGAATTTTTTGCCTCCTGGGACGAAATGCGGGTCTTGCCGGAGGAGACCATCACCTTGTCCGTGCGCGACGGACAGGAGGTCGTCTACATCGCCTGCCGCAATGGCAGCCGGCCGCTAGGCTACACGTTCAAGACCGGCATGCGGATTCCCGCCGTCTACACGGCGACGGGGCTTGCCATGCTGAGCACGCTGCCGGACCAGAGCGTGAGCCGGCTTTTCGCCGGGCCCGACCTGCCGTGGCCCACACCGTTCACGATGAAGGGCCTGCGCGACTTCGAGTCGCTCATGGTGGAATTGAGCGCGGTTCGGCACCGCGGCTATTCGATCGACCGGGAAGGCGTGCGCGAGGGGATGTA
>JAICHN010000647.1 GCA_025924845.1 Chloroflexota bacterium
GCCCATGAGTGACGTGGCGGCAGGGAGGATCCCATTCAGGGGATGCTCCCTGCCGCTTCTTTTTGCCCAGGGAAGGAAGAGGATATGACCGAGCAGTCCGCCTACCCGAGGATCGATGAGGCCGTCCTGATCGACTATACCGCGGCCATTCTCCGTGTGCTGGGTGCCGGCCCCGCCGATGCCCGCGTCACCGCCGAAGTGCTGGCGGCCTCCGACGTGCGCGGGATCGAGTCGCATGGAGTGGCGCGCCTGGAGCAATATGTAAAGATGATTCAGGAAGGCATGCTCGACCCGGCCGCCCAACCGGTGATCGTGCGCCAGAGCGGCTCTACCGCCCTGGTGGACGGCCAAAACGGCCTGGGTCAGGTGGCGGGCGTCTTCGCCATGCATCTGGCCATCGAGAAGGCCAAGGTCGCCGATGTTGGCGTGGTATCCCTGTCGCACTCCAACCACTATGGGATCGCGGGCTACTACCCGATGATGGCGCTCGAGCACGGCATGATCGGCATCTCGCTGACCAACAGCTCGCCTCTGGTGGCGCCTACCGGGGGGCGTGCTCCCATGCTCGGCACTAACCCGATCGCCTTCGCCGCGCCTACCGGAGACGACCTCCCGTTCGTGCTTGATATGGCGACCAGCACGGTACCGAAGGGGCGGATCGAGGTCGCGGCGCGGAAGGGAATCCCGCTCGGCGCCGGCTGGTCGATCGATGCCGCCGGCCGCCCCACCATGGACGCGGCGGCCGCCATCGACGGCGCGCTACTCCCTCTGGGCGGCTCCCTGGAGTCCGGCGGCTATAAAGGGTACGGTCTGGCCGTATTGGTTGATATCCTGACCGGTGTCCTTTCGGGCAGCCTCTATGGGCCGCTGATCGGCCGCCTATGGCAGGCTGATCGCCCATCGGTACTGGGCCAGTTCTTCCTCGCCCTGCGCCCCGATGCCTTTGGGCCCCTGGAGGCCTTTCAGGAGCGGCTACGCGATCTGCGCCGCCTTCTGCACGAGGGACCGCTCGCCGAGGGCGCCGCGGAGATCCTCCTGGCAGGTGAGAAGGAGGCCCGCGCTACGGCGATCAATCGTCGCCTGGGCATCCCGGTACACCCCTCGGTTGTGGCCCGCCTGGAGGAGTTGGGCGAACCGGCCGGGCTGGGGCCACTACCGCGAAGCGACGCCGTCCCGTAAATCCTGCTGATCCATCTCAACGATCGGAGGCGGCAATCTTTTCACCGCGCTCGCTCATCGGCGCTTCCTCGGCTGGACGGCGCCCGGCCGGTACTTCAGCACCCGCCCATGAAGGGTTGGGAACGGGATCACCGCTTTCCTCGTCGGCAGGGGAAGCGCGCTCCAGAGCGCTCTCCTCGCGTAGCGCCTCCTCCTCGTCTTGCTCTACCTGACGCCGCTGCAACTTGTCGCGTAAAATGGCGTCACGCACCTGCTCGACGTTGGCCAGGCGCTTGGGGACGACCAGATTCCCGCTATGGCGTCTCAGGCTGCCGGTCCAGCGTTCCCGAACCGAATCACCCTGCTCCGTGGGCCGGCGCAGCTTCATGTTGCCCAGGGTGCCAAGCAGTAGTGGTCTGTACTGCTTCCGTTGTGCCTCGGGAAGCCAGGGTTGCCCCTTGAGGTGGAAGTAAATCGCCGTAGCGAATACGAAGAGAATACCGGCCACCGGCACCGCGAACAGCGCTCCCAAGATACCATCCAACTCGATGCCCACCAGCAGGGCCATCATCGCGGCCAGCGGATGGAGGCCCACGGCGCGTCCCGTAATCTTCGGACCAATCACATTGGATTCCAATTGCTGGATGATCAAGAAGTAGATGGCGACAAAGAGGGTCAACGGCCAGGGCTTGGGAGCAAAGAGGGCAATCACCACGGCCGGCATTGAGGCCAGCCAGGGACCGAGCATGGGGACCAATTCGAGGATGCCCGCCAGCACCCCGATCAGCACCGGGTAGCCGACGCCCAGAATATAGGTTCCCACGCCGGCCATGGTCCCGATCGTCATGCCCATCAGCAACTGGCCGCGAAGATAGCCGCCCAGCACCGTGCTGACCGTCGCCTCCACGAACACCACCTGGCTCAGATATTTGGTTGGGACCAGGGTATAAAGCCGTTCCTTGAGCAGATCGCCGTCCAGGAGCAAATAGAAGGCGACCACC
>JAICHN010000648.1 GCA_025924845.1 Chloroflexota bacterium
CGCAATACGTTGCCGCCAACGCCTTTACCTTCTCGACTGGGGGACTGATGGGGCAAAGTGACGACGCCTCACTGCCGCACCACGATCACCCGATCGAGCCGCGCCACGTACGCGAGTTCACGGCGGCGGTGCAGGCCGCGAAGGGCGGCAACTGGGAGGCACGCGAGCGATGACCATTACCTATCAACGGAGCGGCGGGCGCCGCCCGCCACGCGACAACGAATCGCTTCGCATCGACGACGAAGCCGGCTTTATCATGTGGCGCTCGGTTGGCGCCGCGACCTACCCCGCTACAGCGATTGGGCGCTTCGTGGGTACGCTCGCGCCTGAAGCGCGCGAGGCGCGGGCCAAGGAGGGCGCCGACGCCGTCGCGGCGGGTAACCTGTCGCTTACCCCGAAACCGGACGGGGCACTGGAAACGATCGTGGTCGATGCCGTGCAGGCATCGCTCGGGGCAAACGACGATCCGACCGGACCCTGGCTGCCCCTGATCAGCCGCCTACGACAACTGCTCGGCGACCTTACCGCCCAACCACGGGCGGCGATCGCCGTGGAGGTCGGGCAAGACGGTGCGAGCGCCCAACTGGTGCATCTGGGCACGGAGCCGTTGCGTCTCGACCTGAGCTCGCTGACCGTGCGGGCCGTGCTCTGGCAGAACTACGCGACGCGTGGTGATTGGAGGGCACCGAACGCGGGCATGCCCGGAGAGCAAACGGCGGAACCAGGCTGGTCGCTGACCCTTCCCTTCGACCACGGCTTCACCGTGCCGGAAGGGGCAAGCGTTCGGGCCTATGTTACCTTCAGCGCCTTTAATGGCGAAGTATCGGTGCCGGTGTCGGTGGAGGCGTAGAGTCGGCTAAAATCCCATCCATTCCGATACTTCACTCAGATCATCGCTGGACATATGTCCATACAGGCCGGCGTAAAAGAGCAAGGCACGTCCCGTACTCGTACTCAAGTGAGTGACACGTCCGATGAAGAGCGTATGATCGCCGGCGGAATGGGCATCCACCACCTCCGCCGCGATATGGGCGATCGCTCCGCCCAACAACGGTACGCCCGCTTCCCAGGTGAAGCGGATGGTCAGATCGGGGTTGGGTCGGCCGCTAAAGTGCCGGCCCAGCGCCTCCTGATCGTCCGCCAGCACGCTGACCCCGTAGCGGGCGCCGATGCCGAGCAAGGCATGCATATGAGCCCGGCGGGCCACCGAAACCAGCACCAGCGGCGGATCGAGCGACACCGCCATGAACCCGTTCGCGGTCATGCCGCGCGGCCGACCGTCGGCCGCGACGGTGATCACCGTCACCCCGGTAGCGAAATGGCCAAGGGTCCGCCGAAAATGTTTGGGATCGATCGCCGCGTGCTCCGCCATGCCCAGCCTCCCTCAGCCGTTCCAGGGTCGGCGGCATGTCGCGGATTAATCCTCTGCCTGCCGTCGTTTCATGAATAAATTGATGTCGTCGGGATTGATCAGGTCGGACGCAGTCCAACCGTTCAGATCGTACTCCGCCATGCACTGCTCCGCGAAGCCCTTGAAGTTCGCCACCTGGCCGGAAGCCATCGCCCCAAAGAGCGCATAGCGGCGGATTTCCTCGTGACTACCCGCGTAGTTAATCTCATATAGCTCGTGACGCCCGCCGAATTCGGTGCCGATCGCATCCCACAACAGTTTCATCAGCTTCACCCGCTCGACCGCGCTGTAGCCGTTTGAGCCGCGGATGTAGTGTTCAAGGTAGGGACGCAGCTCCGCTGAGGCGAAGTCTACCACGTGCGAATTGAGGTAGATCAGCCCACTGGCCACCGTGGTCTCGATCAGATGCTTAACCGCGGCGTAGGCCATGGGAGCGAACACCATGTAGGCGGCGGCCGACTCGGCGTTGGGGAGAACGGCGCCTCCGGTCCACGGTTGCGGGTTGCGCGCCATGGCATCGCTCAGGCCCCAGAACAGGTTACGCCAGGCGATCACCTCGCCCACGTTGGCCTGCACGCCCCGGTAGTCCTTCGTACCGGTGGCCTCCACCGCCTTGAGCAGCAATCCCGCGATGAAATCGAGCTTCACCGAGAGGCGCGTACAGCCATGGAGGAGGGCGCGCGGCAGGAAGCCGGTGCGCGGAAAGAAGTTGTTCGCCTTCTCCACGTCGCCATGAAC
>JAICHN010000649.1 GCA_025924845.1 Chloroflexota bacterium
GTCGATCATCGGCTTCGACGCCCCCGCAGTGGACGTGGCCTCCAACACCCTCATTCCCCGCGCCAGGGCGAAGTTCAGCCTTCGGCTGGCGCCGGGGCAAGTGCCTACCGAAGCGATGGACGCGGTGCGGCGGCATGTCGAGGGGGCGGCTCCGTTTGGCGCCAAGGTCGTTTTCACGCCGGGTGAGGCCGGCAATCCGTTCCGCACCGATACCTCCTCCGCTGCCGCGTCCGTGGCGCTGTGGGCGCTGGGGGAGGCCTGGGGAGTTCCTGCCGTGGAAACAGGCATCGGCGGCTCCATCCCCTTCATCGCCGACCTGACGGAGCTCTATCCCCAGGCGCAGATCCTGGTGACCGGCGTTGAGGATCCGGATTCGCGGGCCCACAGCGCGAACGAGTCGCTGCATATCGGCGACTTCCGGAACGCCATCCTAGCCGAAGCCCTGATGCTGGCCCGTCTCAACGACGAAGGCCTCTGAAGGCCCGTGCCGCCAGTCCGGCTGCCAGGGAACAACCTGCCCGCTTTGACGGTTACGTCAGGAGTTAGAGCTACACGACTGCCGCGCGTAGCATGTAGCTATAGCCCATACCGTATCCGTAGGGGCAGGCGCCGTTTCGGCGACGCCGCCAGACCGTCCTAAGAAGGTAGGCCAATGAGCACCTCAACCAACGAAAACAGCACCGCCACCACCGTGGCCAGCGACGAACTGCCCGTTCACGAGGTCAACCTGACCGACGTCGCCGCGGGGAAGGTACGCAGCCTCCTTGAGCAGGAAGGCCGTACGGACCTGCGCCTGCGCGTCGCCGTGCAGCCGGGTGGATGCTCAGGGTTGATCTACCAGCTCTACTTCGATGAACGGCTCCTTGATGGTGACGCCGTCCGCGATTACGACGGAGTGGAGGTCGTCGTCGACAAGATGAGCGTGCCCTACCTCAGCGGCGCCAGCATTGTCTTCGAAGACACCATCTCCAAGCAGGGCTTCACCATCGACAACCCGAACGCCGGAGGCTCCTGCGCCTGCGGTGATTCGTTCCACTAAGCCGGTTATTTCGCCCGATGTCCGCGCCGGGTCTCCTGCCGTCCAAAACGGCACGGGGGCTCGGCGCCGACATGTGGGCGAAACGCCCGGCGGAGCGGTAAGCTCTACACCGAGTAGTAAAACTTTTTTGTGCCCGAGCGCCGATGGCTGCCCGGACAACAGCAACAAGTAGGAAGGGCCGTCTGTGAGTTCGCAGAACCGAACCGGCAGCCGACGCAAAACGATCACCACGATCTCAAGCTTGGCGATTGCCGGCGCGTTGGTTTTGACCGGATGTTCGCCAGAGGTAGAGAAAGGGTGGATGCCCACTGAACGTGGCACCACCAGCAACACCGACCGCATCATGGACCTCTGGGTCAACTCATGGATTGCTGCGCTCGTGGTGGGCACCATTACGTGGGGCCTGATCATCTGGTGCCTGGTTGCCTACCGCCGCCGCAAGGGAACGGTCGGCTTCCCCCGCCAGACCAGCTTCAACCTTCCGCTGGAAGTCTTCTACCTCACCATCCCGATCTTCATGGTCCTGGTGTTTTTCTACTTCACCGACCGCGACCAGCAGGCGATCGATGACCGTTCGCAGCCCGCCGACGTCGTTGTCGACGTCCGCGGCAAGCAGTGGGCCTGGGACTTCAACTACAAGTCCGGGAACGTGATCCAGGAAGACGTCCACGAGGCCGGCGTCCAGGCGCACCTCACCGGCAACACCATCGACAAGGAACAGCTCCCCACCCTGTACTTGCCGGTGAACAAGTCTGTTGACCTCGAACTCAACGCCCGCGATGTCATCCACTCCTTCTGGGTTCCCGCCTTCCTGCAGAAGCGCGACATGATTCCCGGCAAGACCAACTACATCCGGTTCACCCCCACTAAAGAGGGCACCTACGACGGCAAGTGTGCCGAACTCTGCGGCGAGTACCACTCCGAAATGCTGTTCCGCGTCAAGGTGGTGTCGGAATCCGAATTCCAGGCCCACATGGACCAGCTCAAGGCTGAAGGCAACACCGGCCTGCTTGGTGCTGAGTACGACCGCAACCCGAACCTGAACGAAACCAAGTAAGGGGAGCGACGTGGCTACGTACA
>JAICHN010000650.1 GCA_025924845.1 Chloroflexota bacterium
CGTGTCGCGCCGAATCCACCAAGATGTTCTCGCCGAATAGGTCACCGTGAACTACCGACACAGGCGGGTCACCCAATTGCCCAAGGCCGGCCACTACACGCTGGTATTTTCGGTCAAATCCCTTAACTTTGGGAGCGAGAACGATCGCGAACCGGCTCATGCGCCGATCAAGCAACCCAATCATTGCCTCGGGGAACGTGGCTTTACCCGTCCACATTGAGTGTTCCTCATCGAGGACGGGTACATTCTTCATGCTTGAGGTCCCAGGAACCGCGGCAAGCGCGGCCAGAACGTGCGACAAAACAGCGGCAGCAGCAGGTTCTACATCGGGGCCCTCGGCACCAAGGTACTTCTGCAGGGGCTCGCCGTGAAGTTCCCGTTCGTAGGTGACTGCGACGCCGTTCACGCTCTCGATCTTCAAGATCTCGGGTGTCGCGAAGGGAAGGCCGGCTTTGGCTGTATCCGCATAGAAAGTCTGCATACGTTCAAGCTCGGCGACCCTCCGCCGACCCCACACCTTTGCCGCCAAGCCATCACTAAGCTTATAGATCGCACCTTCTACGCCGGATGCGAGAGGGCGCACGGTAGGATAGCCCGCGGCCCTGAAGTAGTTGACCCACTCGGACGTATGGCCCTGAATGAACTCAGACATCTAGAGTCTCGTTTCCTGCCTTTCATATGCAGGCTTTAGCGGGATGATACTGGAACTTGCATCCTGTTGGCTGGGGGCGCCGCAAGCCGGGCATCGTGCTACTCTTCCATGCAGACCCCGACGGTCCGTCACCGGCACGATTCAGTGGGCGACATATAGTGCGCGACAACACCGCCGACGCGCGAACGAGACTGCCGCATTCCCAGGAAGATCGCGCCGCTCGAAGCGTTTGTGCCCCGTCGTCAACAGAATCGAGCCTCTGACCGTCCCAGCCTGGGAGCTGCTACATCGTAACACTGGAGGAGAATCAAATGCGTATCGGAGTCACGTTTCCGCAAACGGAGATCACGGCCGATCCGGCGGCTATTCGCGCCTATGCCGAGGCCGCCGAGGATCTGGGGTACTCACACATTCTAGCTTATGACCATGTACTCGGCGCGGATACCAGCGTACGCCCCGGCTGGAAAGGCCCCTACACTCATCGCACCCTGTTCCACGAACCTCTCGTGCTATTCGGGTATTTGGCGGGCCTCACGCGGCGAATCGAATTTGTCACCGGTGTGATTATTCTGCCCCAGCGCCAGACCGCTCTGGTAGCAAAGCAGGCGGTGGAAGTTGACGTGCTCAGCGGCGGACGGTTCCGTTTGGGGATAGGAATCGGCTGGAACGAGGTGGAGTACCAGGCGCTTAACGAGAGGTTTGGAAATCGGGGCAAGCGGAGCGAAGAACAGATTGCCGTATTGCGCGCGCTCTTTACGGAGGAGTCGGTGACCTTTCATGGGCACTGGCATCATATTGAGGCGGCGGGCCTCAATCCGTTGCCCGTGCAGCGTCCAATTCCAATCTGGCTTGGGGGCGGGGCCGACGCTACGTTACGGCGCGTGGGAATGATGGGTGATGGTTGGTTTCCCCAGCTACCACCCAACGATCAGGCCCGAGCGGCCATTGCCCGGATTCAGCAGTATGCACGAGAGGCGGGCCGCGACCCGGCGAGCATCGGGATCGAGGCGCGTATTAATATCGCTCAAGGTACGCCGGACGATTGGGTACGCGCCCTTGAGGCGTGGAAGGTGATCGGTGCCACGCATGTCGCGGTGAACACGATGAACGCCGGACTTGCCATGCCGCAGGCCCATATCGATGCCATCCGTCGTTTCAAGGAGTTGGCTCCAACGTCATAATTGTCGAGTAGGGGCGTCGGCGTGCATACGCCGGCGCCTTTCCTCGACTAGAGCGCCGGTCAGGTAATCAGCATCATCCAGTTCAGGCGGCTATGTCGACATCGGGCAGGCGCATCAGGTCGTGCAGATTGCTCACCACGGCCATGCGGCGCAGGTCAAAGAGGTTCTTGCGCAGCCCGTGGTAGCGGGCACGGTCGCCCTGCCAGTGGCCGATGTGCGCCAGGGTGTGCTCCACGCCAACCCGCTGGCGCAACGCAGC
>JAICHN010000651.1 GCA_025924845.1 Chloroflexota bacterium
CGGCGCAGTTGAACAAGCTGATGAAAGAGGCGACCACCGCTCACCCGCCGCCCTCGAAGCCGGGTAAGTGGGTCAAGTTCCTCTACGCCACCCAGGCCGAGACCAGCCCGCCCACCTTCGTCTTCTTTGTCAACGACGCCGAGGCCGTGCATTTCTCGTATAAGCGGTTCCTGGAGAACCAGTTGCGCGAAGCCTTCGGCTTCGAAGGCACGCCGATTAACCTGATCTTCCGCACGCGCCACGCCGACGAGATTCAGTAGGCGCGCCGGTGTAGCGGCGGACACAGCGAGGGGCACCCCAGCGGGTGCCCCTTGCCGATTCCCCACTCATGCTGTAACCGGCGCTCACCACTCCGGTGAAAAGCCGTCCAGATCGCTGGGGAACGGATCTTCCTCCATCAGCACCGGGCCGTCGGCGTCCAACTCGTGGAGCAGGGCGCGCAGGTCGGCTTCGCTGAGGCCGGGCGTAGAACGCGGGCCATGGGCGCCGCAGCCGATAAAGTGGTGGGGTGTGCCGGTGTGATCGGCGGCGAGTTGCAGGGTCCAGTAGGCGGTGACGCGCCGGTTCTCGACCCAGCAATAGTCGTTGTTGAGCTCCCAACAGTCGTCCCCGCTGACGATGCGCCATGCTCGCCAGGGGACGGTGGTCTGGCCCCAGTGCCGGGTGCCCATCTCCATTAGCAGCGGCCGCACAAGTGGCGTCCAATGTCGCATCGCGCCATGGAACGCCTGAGGATTGCGCCGCGCAACATCTGTATGGGTCGCCATCCTGCCCTCCCTCTGCTACCTTGCCAGGGAACGTCCTGCTCATTATAGCATAGGAATCGGCGCGGCGGGGCCAAAGTTAGAGTGGCTTGGTCCCGAATCGACGCAGGAACACTTCCATGCGTAGGGCGGTCACGGTGGCGCGGAGGTTGGCGTTGATATTGCGGGTGCGCCGGATCAATTCTTCGGCCAGCGCGGGTTGGGCCACGAGTCGGTCCTGGACCAGGGCGATAAACGCGGGTTCGAGCAGCGTGGACATGCGGGTGATGTCGTCGAGCGTGCCGGTGGAGTCGGCGATCGCGGCCAGGCCCTGGCGAGTCGCGTCGCGGTCCACGCTGCCGCGCAACAGGTCGGCGATGAACTCTTCGGTATCGCCGGCGGCCTGGCGATGCCGCTGCTCCAGCGGCATCGCTGTGTAATGGCCGCCCGTCCTTTCGTAAACTTCATCGATCAACTGAGTAATCCTACCCTGGTTGCCGCGGAGAAAGCGTTCGAGTTGGACGATATTGAAAGCCGGCATGGGCATCCTCTAGATATTGCGCGGGCAGGTAGCGTCCCGGCGGGCGCACGGAGTTGGGGCGCGCCGGCAGCTATCCCGGCGGCAGGCCCTGGGCGCAGGCACGGCGTAGACGGCACAAGGAGTATTATAGCACAAATCCCGACGCTGTCGACCATCTTTCGCCGCAGCGCTGGCCGGGCGAGTGCGGGCGCCGCGTTGACGCTACCGGCGGCGGCGCGTATAATGGGGGCGACATTCACGCCACCCTGTTCCAGGGTTCTCGTCTCTTCGCCCCGCCGGGGCGCGCGAACGCGCTAGGAGGAGTTGTATGCAAACGCTGACCAAATTGACCGGAGAGGGCCAGGCCGCGGGCCAGGATCCGCCGCTGGCGCAAGCCGACCCGGCGATCTACGAGGCGATCCAGCAAGAGCAGGAACGCCAGCGCATGAAAATCGAGCTGATCGCTTCGGAGAACTACGTCAGCAAGGCTGTGCTGGAGGCGCAGGGGTCGGTGCTGACCAATAAGTATGCCGAAGGCTACCCCGGCAAGCGCTACTATGGCGGGTGCGAGTACGTGGATGTGGTCGAGCGCCTGGCGATCGAGCGCCTGCTGGAACTGTTCGGCGCCGAGCACGCCAACGTGCAGCCGCATAGCGGGGCGCAGGCCAACATGGCCGCCTATATGGCCGTGTTGCAGCCGGGCGACACGATCCTGGGCATGAGCCTGGCCCACGGCGGCCACCTGACCCACGGCTACAAGATCAACTTCTCCGGCCAGTTGTATCACGCCACGTCGTA
>JAICHN010000652.1 GCA_025924845.1 Chloroflexota bacterium
AGGCGGCGGGTGTATCGTGGGATGGGGTCGGCCTTGCCGGCTTCGTCCACGACTTCGTGGTGCGGGCGGAGACGGGAACGGAATGGGTAGGGTATGAGCATGGAGGAAACCTTTCCGGAACTGCGCCGGACCGTGCGCGAGGTACTCCAGAACTTCCCCGATCGCTACTGGCAGGAGCTGGACCGGGAACGCGCCTATCCGGACGCCTTTGTCCAGGCTCTGATCGCGGCACGATTGCTCGCGGCGATGATTCCGACCGAGTACGGCGGACTCGGCCTCAGTCTCCTCGAAAGCTCCATCATCCTCGAGGAGATCAATCGCTCCGGAGGCAACGCAGGCACGGCCCATGCCCAACTCTATACCATGGGCACCATCCTGCGCCACGGCTCTCCAGAGCAGCAGCAAGCGTACCTGCCCAAGATTGCGCGCGGTGACCTTCGCCTGCAGGCGTTTGCCGTCACGGAGCCGCTGACTGGGACGGATACAACCAGGATCACGACTTCGGCGGTACGGGTCGGCGACCACTACAAGGTCAACGGCCGCAAGATCTATATCTCGCGCGTCCAGCACTCGGACCTGATGCTGCTGCTCGCCCGGACCACCCCGCTTGAGCAGGTGAAGAAGCGATCGCATGGTTTGTCGGTCTTTCTGGTCGATCTGCGCCAGGCCATCGGCAACGGACTGGCCGTCACCCCCATCTCGGTGATGTTCAATAATGAAACAAATGAACTCACCTTTGAGGATGTATGTATTCCGGCGGCGAATCTGATCGGTACCGAGGGTGAAGGGTTCCGCTATGTCCTCGACGGCATGAACGCGGAGCGTATCCTGATCGCCGCCGAGTGCATAGGAGATGGCCGCTGGTTTATTGAACGGGCGACGAATCGCGCCAGGGAACGAGTGGTTTTTGGCCGCCCGATCGGCCAAAATCAAGGGATCCAATTCCCCATCGCCCAGGCCCACGTCCACGTAGAGGCCGCCGACCTGATGCGGAACCAGGCCGCCGCGCTGTTTGACCAGGGTAAGCCATGTGGTGCCGAGGCGAACATGGCCAAACTGCTGGCTGCCGACGCCTCGTGGGAGGCCGCGAATGTGGCGATGCAGACCTTCGGCGGCTATGGTTTCGCCACGGAATATGGGATTGAACGCAAATTCCGCGAGACGCGCCTCTATCAGACGGCGCCCATTTCAACCAATCTGATCCTGGCTTACGTGGCGGAGCACGTGTTGCATTTACCGAGATCGTATTGATGCCGGCACCGTCGTAGGTTACCAGGCCGGCCGTCGGCACCGCATCGATGCTTTGGTTATGCTCTACGGAGTGGAGATCATACCCGCCGTAGCCGTCGCCCTACCTTCCGCGGCGGCCCATTCCCGTCGCACCGTACTGGTGCTTGCCGCGCTGTGGACGCTCACGGGAGGCGCCTATGGCTGTGTACTGCCCTTTCTGACCGTTTACGCTTCGGGTCAGGGCTTGACTCTTACCGGCATCGGCGTCCTTGGCGCCTGTAGCGCCGGCGGCAGCGCGCTAATCCAGCCTCTCGTGGGCCGCCTGGTGGATCGAACCGGGCGCCGACGGATCACAGTATTCGGCGGCACTTTGATCGGCGCGGCAGGATTCACCGGACTCGGCCAGGTACACGCCGCGCCTTTGATCGTCGTCTTTGCCTTGTTGGGGGTGAGCGCGTTCTACGGCTCACGCGTCGTCATTACCGCGGCGACCGTGGATCACGTGGCACGCGAGGGTCATGGCGCCGCCATGTATGCCCGCTTTCGGGTGTGTCCCGCCATCGGCTTTACCATTCCGGCCGTGTTCGGCGGTTTCCTGCTTGGCCGTATCACCTTCGCTCAACTCTTCACGGTTGGCGCCTTGCTGTACCTGTTCGCCGGGTTGTGCGCCCTGGCGCTCCCGGCTCGGAGCGATCCGCACGGCTCGAAGCTCTCGGGGACGCGCGCTCAGCCGACGCCCACGATCAGTCCGCGACGGGTATTGATCGCGCTGTCCATGATGACCGGCCAGATTGGCCGCCCCGGCACCGGCGCC
>JAICHN010000653.1 GCA_025924845.1 Chloroflexota bacterium
CCTGCAAGCCCCGCCAATTGGCGGGTGACCGTCGCGTGCGCATGGGCAAGATGTTAGTGATCATGTTAGTCGGCGGGGCGATCGTGCATACCGCGGCAGCCGGAAATGGCGCATGCTGGGCTGCATCGGGTGCGCCGCACTCGTGCCGTGGGACCACCCACGACGTACCGTGGCGCCGGTCGTGCCCGTGGCGCCGTTCGGAAGGAAAAAGTCCATGAAGCTTGGTCGGATCACTTGTATGCTGCTGCTCGCCCTGCCCACACTGGCGCTCAACCTGCCCAGCGCCGCCCGTGCGGCGGCGCCCACACACGTGAACTTCTCCGGCACGGAACCGGGTGTGGACCTCTGCGGCATCACCGCCACCGTCACGTACAGCGGGGTCGACAACTTCTGGCCTATCTATGATGCCTCGGGCAACCTGATCGCCTTCAAGGACACCCACCAGGAGCTCGACGTATTTACGGCGGCGAACGGGACGTCGGTCGAGAACCATTTCGCGAATCAGCAAACCGCCGTCGTCACGCCGAACCCCGATGGCAGCTCCACGGCGATCGAGACCTACAAGGGGCTGCCCGAGCAGATCTCCACCCCGAACGGCCCGGTGCTGTCGCGGGATGTTGGGCTGATCACCTTCCTTGACACCCTCGATAGCTCAGGCAACCTCATCGCCCAAACCATCACCGTCGATAAGGGACCGCATCCCGACGCCGAGAGCGGCGGCACACTCTTCTGCCAGACCGTCATCGCCGCGCTCAGCTAAGCGGTTTGGGCTCCCTGGTAGGGGCCGGCCTGGGCACGGCACGGCCCCTACCGGTACGCCACACCGACCCATACCCGCGAAGGTAGTGCGGGGGAGCATAGTAGTGTAGAGAGTTCGTTCAGTCCGCCGTCGTCCTCACGGCATGGCGCAGTTCAGCGAAGTGATCCCGTAGGTGGTGGGCGCAACGCACGGCCAGGGCGCCAATCGTACTGGTGGGATTGATCGAGGCGCTGGTGACCACCGAGCTGCCGTCGCAGATATAGAGATTGGGCACGTCCCAACTCTGATGCCACTTATTAGTCACGGACGTGGCGGGGTCATCCCCCATCCGGCAGGTGCCCAGCAGATGCCAGGCGGGCGGCTGGTAGTCTCGTGTGGCAGTGGCGTAACGCTGCACGCGAGACTCATAGGCGCCGATAGCCTCGCCCAGCTCGAGGGCCCGCGCCACGCCGAAGTCCAGCAGTTTTCGGTCGTTGGGATGCAGGGTGTACTCCACATGGGGGGCCGGGATACCATCGCTGTCGGTGACATGGGGATCCAGGGTGACGCGGTTCTCCGGCACGGGCAGATCCTCGCTGTAGACCAACACGCCGAGCACATGGTCGAAGTGTTCTTTGAACCAGCGATGATGGGCCGTGCCCCAGGGAGCGATGTTTCCGGTAAGCGAGCCCATGGCCTGGAAGCCGGCGCCGTTGTTGCGGCAGATCACCAGCGCGATGCCGTTGACCGCACCGCGCGCCGGATCGGTTTCCGCGAACTCCATGGAAAAACAGGGAGCGGACATCACCCCCATGTGGCTGTCGAGCGGCTCCGGCACCCAGTGTTCCACCAGGGCGATCCCGTGGTGCATCAGGTTGCGGCCCACCTGATCGGAACTGTTGCACAGGCCCTCGGGATAGGCGCCGCTACGGGAGGCCAGCAACAGGCGCGGCGTGCCGATCCCGTTGCAGCAGACTATCACCACCTCGGCTTGCTGATGGTAGCGGGTGCCCGTGGCGCGGTCGATGTAGGCGGCGCCCGTGGCCCGACCCCCCTGATCTACCGTGATCTCCTCCACCCGGCAGTTGGGGCGTAGGTCCGCGCCGGCCCGCAACGCTTTCGGCCAATAGGTGACGGCGGTGTTGGCGATGCTGCCGTGTGGACAGCCGCTCTGGCAATTACCGCAGTTGTTGCACGGCGTGCGCCCATCGTAGGGCTGGGTGACGATAGCCATGTCGCAGGGCCACCAGTGCCAGCCCAGCCGCTCGAAGCCTCGGGCCGCCAACTGCCCGGTGCGCCCGGGC
>JAICHN010000654.1 GCA_025924845.1 Chloroflexota bacterium
CACCTCCCTCTATGATCGTTCGCCCCAAGCATAGGCCCTCCCCTTACGGGAGAGTCAAGGGGTCATCAATATCCTGCTACACTACGGTCGATGGCACCAGAGACGGTTTCAACGCCATGGGCAGGTTGTTCGACGGCGGCAACAACGGCAGGAGGTCAAGAGTGAGCGACACCGACACCGAGATCCTGCATATTCGCATTCCCAAGGCGATGAAAGAGCAAATTGATCTCCTCACCCAGGCAACAGGCCGCGATCCATCGCGACTCGCCCAGGACGCGCTCGGCCCATACCTTGCCTTTGAAGCCGAACAGCTTGCCAAGATTCACCGCGGCATCCGCGAGGCCGATGCCGGCCACTTTGCTAGTACTGAAGAAAAAGAAGCCGTCTTCAACAGGTACCGTGCCTATCGCTCCGAGCGGGCAGGGTGACTATCGAATGGACTCCCGGCGCTCTGCTGGACCTGACGGATCTCCAAGCGTACATCGCCCAAGATAGCCCGACCGCCGCCGACCTGGTGACAACACGCATCAGGAGCGCCGTGGATGACTTGGCCGACAATCCCGGAAAGGGTCGCCGAGGCCGCGAAGGAGCCGGAAAGGGCATCTATGAGCTTATCGTGCCCAGGACCCGCTACACCGTTGCCTACCGCATCAACGGCAATGTGATTCAAATTCTCGCCCTGGTCCATCAGGCACAGCAACGCCCTGGCCCCTTCCTGTAGAATCTGCAGTCGCGCAATGTTCTGGCGCGCCTTTTCGCTCGGCCCGAATTGGGCCTCATGCCCGGCCCTGCTAGACTTCCGCCCGCAACGCTCATGCCGCACTTAAATCGCGCGGATCGGCAACGCTGGAAGGAGGTGCGTCCTGGCCGCGCCTCTACCGCGGGAATCCTTTCGGGGACGGGCTGCCGAAACGCTCCGCCTCGGCCGGCTGGCGATCCGGCTGGCCTGGCTGGTCAGCCCGGCGCTCGTCGCGGCCACGGCGGGCGTACTCGCCGTCCAGGCGCTGCTCGCGCCCCTGCAACTGGTCCTTTCGCGGCTCGTACTGGACCGCGCTGCCCTCGACCTCGGGCACACCGTCGGCGCCGACGCCCTGGCCGCCCGCTTGCCGTTGCTCGCCTGGATCCTCGCCGCCGCGGTCGTGCTGGCGATCGGGCAGTTGCTGCAGCCGCTCGCCGGGAATTTCCAGAGCGCCGCCGGCGATCGCCTGGCCGGCGCCATCACCGAGCGGCTCATGCTCGCCGTCAGCCGCTGGCAGGGGATTGAACGTTTTGAGAACCCTGCGCTGGCCGACGACCTGGAACGGACGCGCAAGCGGGGCGCCCAGGGCGGGCTGGACCTGATCACCTACGGGACGCGGAGCATCCTCGCCATCTTCACGATGGTTGCGCTGCTCCTCGTGCTGTTTCGCTGGCAGCCCGTGATCCCCGTTCTGCTCGTCCTGGCCACGCTGCCCCAGATGGTCCGCCATAACGAGTTCGCCCATCGCACAAGGAGTTGGCTCTACGGCCAGACGCCGGACTCCCGCCGGCTCGCCTACCAACGCGACGCCGTGCTCCTCCCCGAACTGGCGAAAGACGTACGCCTCTATGGCCTCGCGCCGTTCTTCCAGGGGCGCTATGCCACCTTCTTCGACCGCAGTATGGCGGGCCTTGACAGCATCCGGCGCCGGCTCATGGCCGAGGTCTCGCTCGCTAGCGGGCTCTCGGCGCTCGCCGCCGGCGGCGTCTACCTCTACGTCGTCCGGCAGGTGCAGTTCGGGCAGACGACGGTGGGCGACGTCGCGCTCTACGGCGGGGCCGCGACGATGCTCCAGGCGCGGCTCCTTGTGCTTGGTTTCGATCTTGCCTTCTTGCCGCAGGTGTTCGGCTTCCTGCCAAGCCTTTTCCGCATCCTGGAAGCGCCGCCGGACCTACCGGTGGCCCAAGAGCCTGTTCCCGTCCCGCGCCCGATCCGTATCGGCATCGTGTTTGACGGCGTCTCGTTCACCTATCCCGGCAGCACCCGCCCGGTTTTA
>JAICHN010000655.1 GCA_025924845.1 Chloroflexota bacterium
AGGCTGACCTGGCCTCCGGCGTTAACGGCGGCGGCGATCGCCACGCCCTCCCGGTTGAGGTCGGCGCCGGGATGGGCCGGAACCGGATGGTCGCCGAAGTAGCGATCCACCAGGGCATAGACCTGCGTGGCGGGGCGCGGCCGGCCGGTAGCGTGATCGAACGGCTCCTGCGCGCTGCCGCTGAGCGGATACTCCAGGGCGAGCAAGAGCGGGTTAGGCCCGTCTGCCTCGGCATCTTGCCACAGGTGGGCGATCAGTTCGGCGGCGAAGATAGCCTGGGCATAGCCGGCATAGACTGCCGGCTCCTGGAGTGCGTTGGCATCAATCGACCACTGGCCCACGATGATCCCAATATTCTGGCCGTTGCTGAATTGGTCCAGGCTATCGCGCAGATCGCTCAGCAAGGAATCGATGGATGGGCGGCCTCCGACATCGTTCTGGACGGCGGACACAATATCGTGAGGACTGGGGGTCGGCCGGGAGGGTGAGTAAAGGAGCGGGGCGTAGTGGGTATCAATAGCAGTGACTGCATCCGTCCAGCTCTGATCGGTCGCGCCCGCGATCCAGGCATCGGCCACGATTTTGATGCATCGCCCGCAGGGCGAGACACGGCGCATGGCGGCGGTATAGGAGACGACCAGCGCCGCGTACTGGTCCGGCTGGATGGTATAGGCATCCTCGGGCAGACGAGCGGCCAGGGGCACGGCGAAGTGCTTCCAGGTAGCGGGGGAGTTTCCGATCTCCCAGTAGGGTTGGAGGCACGGCCTGCCGGCCTGCCGTAGGTCGTGTACGCAGTGCCGCTCGTAATAGGAGACCATGCGCGCGGCCTGCTGAGGATCATCCACCTCGCCGTTGACGACGATCAGCGGCTGGGCCCCGGCGAGCGCGGCGAAGCGGAGGAATTGGTCGAGCTTCCCATTGTTGCCCGGCGCTCCGCTGCATTCGCGCTGGTTTCCGGCATCGCCGTAGAGGCAGCCCGTTTCCCAGTCATAGCTATCGGCGCCACTGCCGCCGAAGCGGAGCACGCGAACGCCGGCATTACGAAGCACGCCGGCGATACCGGGATCCACCCGGTCATCGAGTTCGACGGCAATCCCCAGGGAAACCGGCGTATTTCGGGCCGCGCCGCCGTAGGCTCCGACGGTAGCCACATCCGTAGGCAAGGTAGGGACAGGGCGCGGCGCCGAGGGAAAGGCGCCTCCGACTACGAACGCCCCGACCGCGATCCCCAGGACGACGAGAAGGGCGAGGAGCGCCGATAGCCGGCGCCGCATTAGCGAGCGACGAGAGACATGGTGATCGAGGGATTGACCGTAAAGCCGCCCGCGCTGACCTGGGCGGAGATCTGCAGCTTGACGCCGCCGCGAATCAACTTTGTCTGAAAGGAGACCGGCAGTTCGCATCGATAGGCGCCGCTATTGTCGGCGAACGTACTGTTGGTGAGATCATTGGCGGGGCATGAGATCGGCTGGCCATCGGGATATTGCAGGTTCACGCTCACCTGCGCGCCGGCGGCGCTATCCACCTGGATAATAATCGTAGTGTTGTTGCGGACACGGCACGCTTCTTGCGCGGTGGGGCACCAGCGGGACTGATAGCGGGGCCGGGCGCGGAGCTGCACATCGCTGAGCGGTGACGCTTGCGCGATGGAAAGGGTGCCGGACACCTCGTCCGTGTGGCCTTTGGCGGCAGCGGTGATGGTGAATTCGGCCTGAGCATACCGATTGATCGGGTTATAGTCCACCGGCATCTCGATAACGGCCATACCCTGACCGTTCGCCGTGGCGTCGGCATCGGTGCTGCTGTTGTCGGGAAAAGACATGGTGACGGTAACGGCCGCGCCGTGCCGTGTGTGGACGGTAAAGCGTACCGGCCGACCGGAAACCACGGTGGAAGGGCAAACCATCACATGCGTACCGCCTGCCTGAAACCACACCTGGTTGGCCGTGCTGTCGCACTCCGGAATAGTCTGGCCGCCGTGCTTGCCGTAGGCAGTGCCCGCGGCGAACG
>JAICHN010000656.1 GCA_025924845.1 Chloroflexota bacterium
CGATCAGCATTGTGGTCGGGGCCATGGACGATGAGGACTGGACGCGGTATCGCGTCTTCTTGAATGAGGTGCTGATCGCGGAGCATCAGGGAACCGGTCGCTGGCGTGAGCCGTGTACGATTGTGCTTCAGCCGGATCACCCAAGCTACGGCTGCCTTCGCTTCGGCGAGCGTAATCTCCTTGCCCTTGAAGTAAAGGATCTGCGCCGAGAACGGCCGGATATGGTGCCCGGTGAGCGCGACCACTATATGTTCAATAGCGTGCTGGTAGACCAATTCGTTGCCGCGGGCCCGCCTTACGCTTTGGTGAGCGATTTCGTAGTGACCGAAGTACGCACCGATGGCGAAGGGCCAATGGTGACCCGGCTTGAAGTGGATGCATTGGCGCATTCCTATCCCCAGCTCGGGGTGACCATCGCATACAGTGCCGCCGCCGATGCACCCTATCTTCGCAAGCAAGTCACGCTGCATAATCGCGGCGCTGAGCCCCTGCAGCTCCTCGACCTTGTACTGGAAGATTGGGACGGTACCTTCACGGCGGAACGCGGCGGCCGCGGTGAACCCTGCCTTACTGATTCATTCTTCTGCGGAATCGAACACCCCGCCGGCGTCAACATGGGAGACAAGGGTCAGTTCAGGGCGGTCCAGTTGCCCGGATACACTATCGAGCCGGGAGAGAGCTTTGCGAGCGCGCCGGTAGTTATCGGCGTGCGCGCGCCCGGCCAATCGATCGAGCAGGCATTCCAGGCCTATTTGATCGGGGTGCGCCCACGCCGCGACAAACGCTTGACGCTTTACAGCGCGCTGGGTTGGTACGATTACACCTTTCTCGCCGCCGAACCGCTCAGCGAGTTGAACGAGGAGTTGGTCGAGGAGAACCTCAACCTGCTGCGGGAGCTGCGCGAGCGCGGTGTCACCTTCGATGCGTACATGCTCGATGATTGGTGGGAACCTACCGACCTCGCCAAGCTTCGCTTACGCACGTTTCCTCATGGCGCGGCCGCGCTGACCGAGCGGATCAGGGCGAGCGGCATGCAGCCTGGGCTGTGGTTCGCCACTACCTGCGCCCACTGGACCTGCGACCAGGCGCCCGGTATGGATGCCGCGATCGCCGGGGGTACCGGTCTTACGCCGCCGACCCCACTGCCGTCATCAATGAACCAGGCGGACAAACCGGACTGGGTAGAACTCTTCACCAATGCCAACGTGCGCGACAAGCGCTTCTGCCTGGCGGCCGAGCCCTATCGCGGCATGGTACGCCGAATCATTCCTGAACATGTCCGGGAACTAGGTCTCGCCTGCCTCAAACTGGATTGCGTGACTTTCCATTGTACCTCATCGGAGCACGACCACCGGCCTGGTAAGTACTCGTTTGAGGCCATGGTGAACGTGGTGCTTGCTACCGTAGCCGCCGCGCAGGTGGAAAATCCCGATCTGGTGATGATCTGGTACTGGGGCTTCCGTTCACCGTGGTGGCTCCAGTATGGCGACGTCGCCTTCGACAAGGGATTGAAAATGGAGGCGGCAAGCCCGGCATCCGCGCCGGCGCCGTCCTACCGACAGAGTGTGAGCTTGAATGTGGACCAGGCAACTCACCATGCCGCGCTGCTGCCGTTGCCCTTACAGGACAGCCTGGGGGTATGGATCGGCAACGTCGCCTGGGCCAATCGCCTGGGCAAAGCGGACTGGCGAGATGCCTTCCTGCTTGATCTGGCGCGCGGCAGCACCGTAGTGCAACTGTGGGGCGACCTTGCGCTATTGGACGGCGATGACCTTGCCTTTCTAGCCGATGTGCTCTCCTGGATGCGCGCCAATGAGGATGGATTTCGTACGACGACCAAGATCGGCGGGGATCCCTGGCAAGCCGAGGCGTATGGCTATGCCCAAAGGATAGCCGGGGGCGCCGTGCTTACCCTCTACAACCCCAGCTATGCAGCGGCCACGGCCCACGTAGATCTGGCCGCACTCGGCCTGAGGACTAACCATGCGCCGGC
>JAICHN010000657.1 GCA_025924845.1 Chloroflexota bacterium
AGGATGCGGTCGGGTCGGACGGTGCTCAAGGCAGGGTGGTGATCAACGACCGCATCGCCGATGCGATGTTCCAGCAGATCTTGCTACGGCCCGCCGAATATTCGGTGCTTGCCATGCCCAATCTGAACGGTGATTACTTCTCTGATGCCTGTGCCGCGCAGATCGGCGGACTGGGCATGGCGCCGGGCGCCAACATCGGTGACAGCGCCGCGATCTTCGAGGCTACCCACGGCACCGCCCCTAAATACGCGGGGAAGGATATGGTGAATCCCGGATCGGTCATACTGTCCGGCGCCATGCTGCTCGAGTACCTGGGCTGGCAACCGGCGGCGGATCTGATCTACGAGGGGATGCGGCGGGCCATCGATGCCAAGACCGTCACCTACGATCTGGAGCGGCAAATGCCCGGCGCAACCAAGGTATCCTGCTCTGCCTTTGGCCAGGCAATCGTGAATCACATGCGAGCGGCGGTGTAAATCGCTCGCGTTGCCGTATGCGCCCGCTTGGCGTGGTGATACACTCAGCGTGGCACAGAAATGGAACGGTCGCGGAGCCCCAACGCGGCCTCAGATAGGTTCCCGCAGCCGGGAGGACTGCCCTATATATGGTTGACACTGGGCTCCAATTCGACGTGGTTGTCGTGGGCGCCGGCCTGGCCGGGATGCGCGCGGCGGTCGCCGCCAAAGAGGCGGGGGCGAATGTGGCGATGATCTCCAAGGTGCATCCGATGCGTAGTCATTCGGGCGCCGCGCAAGGGGGAATCAACGCCGCCGTGGCTAAGGACGATAATTGGGAGAACCACTGGTTCGATACGGTCAAGGGCAGCGACTATCTGGCGGATCAGGACGCGGCGGAGATACTGGCGCACCGAGCACCGGAGAATATCTACGAACTGGAGCACCTGGGCTGCCTGTTCAGTCGGCGTCCCGACGGGCGCATCGCCACTCGTCCGTTTGGCGGGGCGGGCTTCCCGCGTACCTGTTTCGTGGCTGATATCACCGGCCACGTCATTCTGCAGACGGTGTATGAGCAGATCCTCAAGAACGACGTGACGGTGCTTGAGGAGTATTTTGTCCCGGCCCTGGTGGTTGAGGACAACGTGTGCCGCGGGGTGATCGCCATGGATCTGGCAAGCGGGCAGCTTTCGGCCATCCGGGCCAAGGCCGTGGTCTTTGCCACCGGCGGTTCGGGCCGTGTGTTTTATAAAAGCACGAACTCGCTGATCAGCACCGGAGACGGCGTGGCCATCGCCTATCGGGCGGGCGCCGCGGTGGAGGACATGGAGTTTATTCAGTTTCACCCCACCACCCTGGCCTCCAACGGCGTACTGATTACGGAGGGCGCGCGCGGCGAGGGCGCCTATCTGCTCAATGCCGAGGGCGATCGCTTCATGTTTAAGTACGCCCCCAGTAAGGGTGAACTGGCCAGCCGCGATGTGGTGGCGCGTGCCGAGTGGACTGAGATTCTAGAGGGGCGTGGCGTCAAGGGCTGCGTACTGCTGGACTTGCGCCACCTCGGCGAGGCGCGTATTCAAGAGCGCTTGCCGCAAATTCGCGAGTTGGCCATCGACTTTGCCGGCGTCGATCCAGTGGATGGGCCGATACCAATCAAACCGGGCGCCCACTACACGATGGGCGGCATCCGCGTGAACAATAGCTGCGCCTCGCCGGTCGAAGGCTTCTTCGCAGCGGGCGAGTGCTCGGCCGTGAGCGTCCACGGAGCCAATCGCCTGGGCGGGAACTCGATTCTGGAGACGGTGGTGTTCGGCAAGATCGCTGGGATCAGCGCCGCCGGCTATGCTCGGGAGCACGAATTCCGACGGTTCCCCGGCTCTGCGTTGCAGGCCCAGGAGGATCGGCGTGCCGCGCTCTTTAGCGGCACGGGCAAGGAGAAAGTCGGTGTCCTTCGCGACGCCATGCAAGCGGTCATGAACGAGCATTTCCACATTTTCCGGGACCAGGCCGCGATGACGGCGGGACTGA
>JAICHN010000658.1 GCA_025924845.1 Chloroflexota bacterium
CGGGACATGCCGGACAACCTCGACCAGCGCCTCGCGCCCGTTCGGCGCGGCGGTGGCGGTCAAGCCCGCCTTCCGAAGGGCGCGGCAGAGCAGCTGTCGGCTATCGTCGTGATCGTCAATGATGAGGACGGAGGCCATGGTATCCTGAGATTCGCTTGACAACAGGTCCGAGAGAAGGACGGGCCGAGCACCTATCGGCATCAGACACCGGAGTCAACCCGGCGTCTTCCCGAGCGAGACTCCTGTCGATCCGTCCCGGAGCGGCGCCCGCGTTCCCGCGGCGCACGAAAACGCCCCGGACGAGGGGTGCCATCCGGGGCTGAGGGCTCTCGACACGGGGGATGCGCCCGGAGGGGAGGCCGGGCGGTCGAGAGAGAATGTTCGGACGGCACCCACAATCCGAAGATGCCGTCCGGCACTCATTTGCTACTGTCACACAGTACCGCCTTCGGCCCTTCGTTGTTGATGGAGGCCCAAGCGACCGCTTCAGCACGCCAGCGTATGTGCCGATCTGCTCCAGCGAGGGGCGAGGATGCTGGTGCCCGGCTGATCGCAAGTGGCGGGAAGCCGCGCATCCGCTTGCGGCCCCTGACTTTAAACGGGGTTCAAGATTCGTGTCCCATCTGGCCGATAACAATCCAGCATGTTGGGCTGTCCGCCTCCCCTCGGTGGCCCCTCGCGAGACGCCGCCGGTCCTGTGCGGCGTCTTTTTTATGGGCGGATGCCGCCGCGGCGGTGGTCCGGGTTGGGCGGCAGTCCATCACGCACTGCCTGGGATCGAATGGACACGTGAGCAGAGGGCGAACATGGCATCCGTACTGGTAGTGGATGATGACTCCGACAGCCGGGAATACCTCGCGCGCTATCTCGCGAAGGCGGGGCTTGCTGTACAGCAGGCGCCCAATGGCCGCGGAGCGCTGCAGTCCATTCTGGACCGGCTTCCCGACGTGATCGTGCTCGACGTTCGGATGCCGGAGATGGACGGCATCGAGCTGATGCAGGTCCTCCACGCATATCTGCAATGGGCGTCGCTGCCCGTGATCCTCCTGACGGCTTATCCGACCGGCCCGCACATCGACCGTGCCCGCGAGCTGGGCATGAAGTGCCTGTTCGAGAAAACCAGGTTTCAATTGGCGGATCTGCTCGCCTGCATTAACGGCCTCACGGCGGCCGCGAATACTGCGTGCTGACGATCCGGACCCTCCGCCACCCAGTTTGCCCGTTGTAGAGGCGGGATTTGTCTTTTATGCTGGCACTTATTGGCAAGGGTGCCGCTCCATGGGGAGGAGGCGGCACCCTTCCTTTTCTCTCGGTGGAGGCTCTGGCGAAACAAAAAAACACCGCCCCCGAGGGAGGGGACGGCGTTTCTTCGGGTGGTGCTCTCGTGAGCAACCCTTTCATCGGATGACGAAACGGGGCACTTTAAGTCGCAAGTCTCCCGCGCCGCATCTTGGAGCATCCGCCTACTACGCAGACGGCTGGTTGGGAGTCGGAAGGCACGCGGCCACCCTCTGAAGAATCTGGTCGAACGCGCCCTCTGCGCAGCAATCGGTCGCGCCTTCGCGCAGTGCGTACTCTCTGAACTCCGGAGCAGAGATGCCGGTGTAGTTAAGGATGGGCAACTTTGACAGCCTCGGTTCGGAGCGGATGATCCGCAGCAACCCCAGCCCGTCGGTGTGCGGTAAGACCACGTGCAGAATCACCAGGTCAGGCGTGTTGGAAGCCAGCCACTCCACCGCCAATGCGTCGCTCGGCGCATACACGGTGTTCAGCTCCTGCATGCGCAATAACTTGACCAGGGCCGTGCCTGTGTCTTCACGGTCGTCGGCCCACAGAATGGTACCTGTCATGTCCGCACCCGTGCTTCGACTGTGCCGGCGGCATTATACGTGTTCCTGACTTGTGACAACGTGGCCCTGCTACGCCTTCGCGTCGGTGAATTCCGCCGGCAGCACCTTGATCGCCACCTTGCGGC
>JAICHN010000659.1 GCA_025924845.1 Chloroflexota bacterium
ATCGTAGTGAGGGCGAAGCTAGCCGGGGAACATGAGGCTCTTCTGAGGCGGCGATGAGGTTCGCGTGAGCCGCCAGCCCGCTATGACCGAATAAAACGCAATCGTTCATGAAATCCTCATGTTTTGCTCATACAAAGAGACCGCCCCCGGCGCAGAATGCGGGCAAATCCGTTGAGGAACTCGGAGGCTCGGATGAGGCCCGGACTAACGCCGCTCGCGGCCGTGATCGCCGCGGCCGGCATCCTGGCAGCCTGTGGCGCGCCTGCTGCCCAGTCGCCTGCCAGCGCCGCTGCGTCAGCCCCCGCCAGGGCCTCCGCGCCCGCGGCGGCGACCAGCGCCTCTCGCAACCCCGCGGCTTCGGGCGGGTCGGCCGCGAGCTCGGCCAGCGCCGCGTCAGTCGAGTTCAAGTCGGCTTACACCACGACCAGCGCCACCATGGCGCCGTTGTGGGCGGCCAAGGACGGCGGCTTCTTCAAGCAAGAGGGCCTGGATGTCACCCTGGCTCGCATCGCCGCCGGAGCGCCGATCCTGAGCGCCATGCAGGGCGGTGATGTGCCGCTCGCCTTCGTTGGCGCACAGCAAATCGTCGAGGCAGACCTCAAAGGCGCCCAGTTTGTGATTGTGGCCGGCTTCGTCGACACCCTGGGCCAGCAGATCTACACCATCTCGTCGATCCAGACGCCCGAGCAGCTCAAAGGAAAAGCCATCGGCGTCACCAACTTCGGAGCCATCACCCACGTTGCCGGCCGGGTGGCGGTCGAGCATGTCGGGCTCAAGGGTCAGGTGAACTTCATCGCTACCGGCGGTCCGCCGGAAACCGTCGCCGCCATCCAGACCGGCAAAGTGCAGGGCGGCGTGTTCTCACCTCCCCAGAGCTTCCAGGCCGCGGAGCAGGGCCTGCACATGCTCATCGACGTCGCCAAGATCGGAGTGAAGTCTCAGACGGCAGCCATTGCCACCACTCGTCAGTACGCGCGCGAGCACCCTGACGTGGTGGAGCGGTATATCAAGGCGGCCCTGGCCGGCAACCACGCGGCTATCACCAACAAGCAAGTGGCAACCGCCGCGATCGCCAAATACGGTGGCATCGACGACCCCGCGCTAGTGTCGAAAACCTACGACTACTATAAGGATCAGTGGAACCACGACGGGTTCCCCGACCTCGAAGGTGTCCAGCAGAACCTGGACGTAGCGGCGGAGAACATCCCGGAAGCCAAAAACGCCAAGCCGGATCAGTTCGTCGACTTCACCTTCGTCAAGAAGATCAAGGCCAGCGGCTACATCGACCAGCTCTGGAAGAAGTAACTGTTGCCATGCCAGCCCCACTACTCGGGACAACATGAACGCCCAATTTGGCGGGCGGGACCATAGCCGTCTAAGGAATCTCGAGCTTCTGTCCTGTCTTGACGAGGGTCACGTCGGCCACTTTGTTCGCCGCCGCGAGCGCTTGAACCGAAACGTGGTGCTGCCGAGCGATGCTGAACAGCGTATCCCCGGCCTGGACGGTGTAGCTGTCCTCGGCTGCGCTGTGTGAAGCGGCCGGCGCCGGTCGAGCGCTGACCGAGGGCTGTGCCGAGGGCCGGGCGCTGACTGGCGCCGGTGAGACCGCCAGCGGCGCGGTCGCTACCGGCGGAGCGCTAGCCGGAGCGGGGCTCACCGCCGCAGCAGTGGCAACGTGAGTGGGCGCCGCGCTCGGCACCGTCGTGGGGACCGGCGCGGACAGCGCGGCCGGGCTGTGTTTGATTTCGAGCGGATTGGTGATGTTCGGGAGCTCTTGCCCGCGGGCCATATGGCTCACCGGCAGCTTGACCAGACCTACGTAAAATGCCCCGAGCGTCAGGCAGCAGACCACGAACAAGCCGATGCGCGAGATGTTGTGATCCGTAACCGTCTGATTGAGCCACGGACCAGGCATCGCCTCGTAGGTGCGTGTTTGCCGCCAAAGTGCCATTCCAACCTCC
>JAICHN010000660.1 GCA_025924845.1 Chloroflexota bacterium
CGCGGGCGCGCCCAATCGCTTCAGCGGTCCGGGCGCGGCACCTGGGGGAGAGGGCGGGCGTGATCCCGCTGAGGTGGAGGAGACGAGTGTGCAGCAGGTCTGCCCAGTTCACGTCGTCGGGCCCCATCTGGGCGGCGCAGGAGCCGGCACGCTCATAGAAGGCCTGGATCGGGCGGGGCGGCGTGGCAAACTCCAGATAATAGGTGCCTATCCGGCCCTGTGTACGCCAGACCACGCCCTCCAGGTCGATCCCCGCCGCCCGAATATGGTTGGCGGCCAGGCGGCCCAAGGCATTGGCGGGCAGGCTGCTCACCCAGGCACAGCGGCGCCCCAATCGGGCCAGGGCGCCGGTCAGATTGGTCTCGGCCCCGCCCGGAGTAAGGTCCAGGCGGGCCGCCTGATCCAACCGGATTCCGGCCGGAACGCTCATCCGGAGCATCACCTCACCGATCGTCGTGACATCGAACGCCGGGCGGGCGGTCATGTCAGTCTCCACGGCGGCAGATCACATGGGCGCGACTCATGCACGGCCTCCGCCCGGCTGAGCACGATCCTCTCCGAGGTGCAAGAACGGCAAGCAACGCGCCCGCGGTTCCGGCCCGCCCATATCCCCCGTACCGGCTATCCCGGTCGGCTCGTCCACACATGTTTAGCTCTCCGTCACGGAGCGGCGTCGCTCCCATCCGGGACGGAAGAGGGGGAGGAAGTTGTCCGGACTGTAGGGATGGCGCGCGATCTCCTCGTAGTTGAGGTCGGTGCCCCAGCCGGGTTGATCTCCGGCGAGCGTGATATAGCCGTCCTCCACCTTGACGGGGTGAGTGAGAATGCGCTCCGACCAATCCTCGTTGAAATCGTCGAAGATTTCGTGAATCAGGAAGTTTGGCGTTGCCGTGTTCAGGTGGGCGCAGGCCAGCGAGCAGAGTGGACCCTGGGCGCTGTGCGGCGCCGTGACACCATTGAACGCTTGCACCATGCCGCACACCGACTTGGCGACGGTCATTCCCAACAATTGCGGCTCAAGCTGGATGATGTGTACGGCATCGTGCTTGAGCAACTCGGCGAACGCTTCGCGATTGGCATAGTCCTCGCCGCAGGCCACGGGCACCGGGCTCCGTTTGGCCACCTCGACCATGGCGCCGATGTTCTGCGGGGGTACCGGGGTCTCGAACCAGGTAGGACTATAGGGCAGCATGGCCTCAGCGAACTGTAAGGCGGTAGGCACGCTGAACCGATTGTGTCCTTCGACCAGAATATCGACCTCCGGACCCACCGCGTCCCGCACCGCGGCAATGATCTCGATCGCCAGGGCGAAGTCCTGGCGATCGACGACCCGCCAGGCGGCCCCGAAGGGATCGAACTTGAGCGCCGTGTAGCCGCGCGCCGTCACCACCTTTGCCTTCTCGTAGAAGCTCTTGGCATCGCGCGGGCCTCGATACCAGCCATTGGCGTAGACGCGCAGCCGCTCGTGGCAACGCCCGCCGAGGAGGCGGAACACCGGTTGATTGGTGACCTTGCCCATGATGTCCCAGCAAGCGTACTCGATGCCCGCCAGGGCTGCCCCGTGGATCTGGCCGCCGTCGCTGTATACGTCGCGGAACAGGCGCAGGCTATGCCGCTCCACGTCAAAGGGATCCTCGCCGATCACGAAACGTTTGATCTCGTGGATCGCCGCCTCCGACGCCTTGGCGAAGCCGTTGACGGTCGCCTCGCCGATCCCATGCACGCCCTCGTCGGTATCGACGCGGGTAAAGACCCAGTTCTTCCAGCTGTTACCGGCGATATAGGTAGTGACGTTGGTAATCTTCATGAAGCACCTCCTCCGCACACGCTATCGGGGCTATCTAACAGGATCTCCCTCATATAATGATTCCGCCGGCGAAAGCGAGTAACCGCCGACCTCGACTGGGAGCGCGAGACACCCGCAAGCGGGTCCCCGGCTCGTCCCCGTCACCGGCA
>JAICHN010000661.1 GCA_025924845.1 Chloroflexota bacterium
CCGGGTGTTTGTTTTTTTATCTGGCGTCCGGTCGGCGGGGCGCGGCGGGGGGGGGGGGCGCGCCGCGGGGCCGGCCCCCCCCCACCCCGACACTACCATTGGCGCGGTACGAAGGCACGGAGGCTTAAGCGCGCATGGACTACCAAAATATCACCTATGAGGTTCGGGACGGAGCCGGTCTGCTGACGGTGTGCCGGGAGGAGAAGCTCAATGCTTTGAGCGCCGCGACGTTCCGCGAGATCGCCCACTGCCTTACGGTCATGGAGCAGGACGGGGGCGTGGACGTCGGCGTCCTCACCGGCAAGGGGCGCGCCTTTGTGGCGGGCGCGGATATCGGCGAGTATCTGGATCAGTCGCTCGCTGACTTTACGGCGTTTCAGCTGCTCGGCCGATCCGTGCTCGATCGCATCGAGCATCATTCAAAGCCGATCATCGCGGCCGTGAACGGGTACGCGTTGGGCGGCGGCATGGAGCTCGCTCTCGCCTGCGACATCATAGTGGCTGCCGCCAATGCGCGCTTCGGCCTGCCCGAGGCCAAACTGGCCTTGTTGCCGGGCGGCGGCGGCACGCAGCGCCTGCCGCGCCTAGTGGGGCGTTATCGGGCAAAGTACATGATCATGACCGGGAATCTGATTGATGCGGCCGAGGCGCACCAGATTGGTCTGGTGTCCATGCTGTGCGAGGAAGGCAAGGCCGTCGCGGCGGCTATGGACCTGGTGACGACGATACGCAGCCGCGGGCCGCTCGCGGTGCGACTCGCCAAGCGGCTGATCAACGAGGGATTGGAGGCGCCGCTCCCCGTCGCTCTGTCGTTGGAACAGGCTGCCGGCGCCGCGCTGTTCGCAACACGAGACAAGGATGAGGGCATAGCCGCGTTCTTGCAAAAGCGGGCGCCGCGGTTTGAGGGCCGATAAAAGACGGGAGATTTGTGGCATGGGAGACACCACGCATCCTGGCTGGACGGTGTTCGTAATGCCGTCCAGCCATAACGACATAGGCTGGGCCGGCACGCCAACGGAGATAGCGGAACATCGCGCGACCGCTATCATCGACGTGGTCCTGGATATGATGGAGCGCGATCCGGACTACGCCTTTGCCATGGAGGCCACGCTCTACCTCCACGAATATGTACAGCGTCGACCGGAATCTTTGCCGCGCGTCCGTCGCTTCCTCGATCAAGGTCGGCTTGAGTGGGGCGCCTCATACATACAGCCCTACGAGGGACTTCTGTCCGGTGAGAGTCTGGTGCGCCAGTTCTATTGGGGTCGTAGGTGGGCCGCGCGGCAGCTCGGCGTGGCGGCAAACGGGTACTGGAATATCGACGTGGAGGCGCGTACCCCGCAACTGCCGCGGATTCTTACCGGTTCCGGCGTGCAGTATATGGTGCTCTCCCGCAACGAACCTGGTCTCTACTGGTGGGAGGCCCCGGGTGGATCGCGCGTGCTGACGCTCTCGCTCATGGAAGGCGCTTATGGGCGCGCGAAAGTACTGAACACCCACTCCCTGCACCTCTCGCCGCTTGAGGGCAGGTATGCATATGGTACCGGGCCGACCTACGGGGTTGAAGAGTTGCAACGCGAACTCGTGCCGCTCTTGCAACGATGGGAGCGGTTCTTCGCGGATCACCATCTGCCGCGCATCATGCTGATTGCGGCGGTAGCGGATTACAGCGTGCCCGACGAGGGCCTCCGGACGCTCATCACAGGGTGGAACAGCGCCGCCGACCGCGGCGCGCTGAATCTCCCCTGGCCGATCCGGATGCGTTTTGGCAATGCCGGTCAGTACGTCCAGGCTCTGCGGCGCGAGAGCGATCTCGCGGACCTGCCGGTGGTGAAGGGCGAGTTCCCCAATCCCTGGATCTACATCCATGGCCCGTGCCATCACAAGACCGTCGATGCCATGCGCGCCGCCGGCCGGTACCTTATCATGGCCGAGGCCGCCGTCGTC
>JAICHN010000662.1 GCA_025924845.1 Chloroflexota bacterium
GGGCTTCCCGCGAGGGTTCCCTCTCTCTACCGGTTGACCGAGTGACCCTACGGTGGCCGGTAAAACCGGATGGTTTTGGCGGAATCGGCCCACTGACCGCCGGCGGCATCCATGGGAAGCTAGGGGAATGTGCCGGCCACACGCCCTACCACTCAAACCATTCGCCCCCTGGGCCGAGATTGTGCCCGAAACGCCGCATGCAACCGCACGTACCTCTCGAATCGGCGGCTCCCCGGCACTCTCGAACCATACGGGGGCAATGCCGTGCCTGAGGCATGCATCTCGGCTGCATAGGCCGACCGCGACCGCGCTAATGGGATTTCAGAGATTTCAGCGCTTAGAGTCATTGAAATATGCTCTTGATTAGTCTAGACTTGGATCGAGGGCTTCCGGGTAGCTGCATGTATCTAAAGTGAGGAAGAGAGAAATGGACGACCAGCCGGGGCACGGTCCTGAAGAGAAGTCTGCCGACCAGATGATAACCGATGCCCCGAGCGCGCGGGCCAGGACCTTACGCGAAGAGATACTGGGCAGCGCCCTGGCGCTCGAAGAGGTCGCCTACATTCTCAGTCTGGACCGAACTACCGTGGCCAAGTACCTTCGCGAAGGCACGATTGCGGGCTTTCAGATTGGCCGCGAGTGGTTGATCCCCGAGGAGGAGTTGCGCAACTACGTGCGGAGAATTTCCCAGGGTACTCGCCTACCGCCAAGCATGGTCGGTTCAGGAGCACAGACGGAGGCGCCGACCCTGCGCGGCCTTATTGATCGCATGCGCGAAGATCTGCCGCTGGTCGGCACGCGACGCAAGCGGCCCGAGCCGACCACGGGACATTCTGGTCGGTTCGAAAAATTCACCAGCCGCGCCCGCCATGTTCTGACCCTGGCCCAGGAAGAGGCCGTGAGTTTCAACCACAACTACATCGGGACGGAGCATCTGCTCCTGGGCTTGTTGCGGGAGGAAGAAGGGGTCGCGGCAAAGGTGCTGGTCGGTCTCGGCGTTGAGTTGGAGCGGGTGCGTAGCGGTATCGAGTTCATCATTGGGCGCGGCGGCAAAGCCGTCGAGGGACAGGTTGGACTGACGCCTCGCGCCAAGAAAGTCATGGAACTGGCGGTGGATGAAGCTCGTCGATTAGGGCACCATTATGTCGGCACGGAGCATCTACTGCTGGGATTGGTGCGTGAGGGCGACGGCATCGCTGCCGGTGTACTGGAGTCGCTTGGTATTACCCTCGCGAACGTTCGGACGGGGGTTGTAGCCGCGCTGAATCAGAACGCGCCTACCCCTATCGAAGGGGATCGCGATGAACCGCGACCTGCCCCGCTCGAGGCGACGGACCTGGTCGAGAGCGATGATCTGGGCGATCAATTCGCCGGCGCCGAGCGGCCCGTCCCAGCGGAAGCGGCGAACCTCGTCGATAACGAGCAAGAGGCACGGACTTGCGCGGCGTGCGGCGCGCGCAGCCCGCTCTATTTCCAGTATTGCTTCAATTGCGGCAAAGCCCTCGGCGAGGCTTAGAGTAACGTGCGAACATCCTGTTCGGCCAGACAGCCACGGGGCTGTTCGTGCTTGCCGGCCTCGCTCTAGTCTGGCGCGGCGTCGATAGCTTGTACTGGGTAGTGCCCGCGACCATCATATGCAATCTGGAGGCGCTGATCGAGCCGCGGGGGCTGCTCATCGAGATCAATCGCCGGCCGCGGCGTACTCCACCAGGAACCAAAAGTTCCAGTCGGCCCGCGTTACGGAGGAGACCGTCGAGCGGCACGGCCGCTGAGGGACTGCCGATCGACGATTACACGACGATCGGCAGGCCGGATCGGATCGTTTTCCGTGGTGGGAAGGGAGCCCCCGCTCCCGTCCCACCACGCGGGCGTTAGCGAAGCCCGCTGTTGACGGAATAGGTCGTACCGTAAACAAGTTTGAA
>JAICHN010000663.1 GCA_025924845.1 Chloroflexota bacterium
CCAGGGCAAAAAGGAGGAGAGCGCAGAGCAGGAGGCGGAGCACTACGGTGGCGAGCGCGCGCAGCCAGGGTAGACGGCTCAGGCGACGGCGCCCCGTGAGCACCACTCCCGCCGCCAACGGCGCCAGCGCGAACAGGATGAGAGGATGGCTAAAGCTCATGGCATGCCTCAGGTTTTGCGCGCATAGTACACCCACTCCACGCTGAGCGCGATCAGCGCCGCCAGCACTGCCCAGGACCAGAACGAACGGGACAGCCCGGCGCCGCCCGCCAAAGGTACCCATGCCGGTACCCGCGCCGATGCCGGCGCCGTATCGCCGGGCGCGGCGGCCGACACGGCGAACAGCGGGGTACCGCTGGGCATGCTTCCGTTTGTCTCGGCCACCAGATAGAGCCCCGGACTCGATGGATTGATCAACGGGCCGGCCAATACCTCCCCGGTTGGACTCCGCACCGCTTGCACGTTCGGGGGCAGCCACAGCGCCGTTCCCGCCGCTATGGTCGCCGGGGGCAGGGGGATCAGCCAGCGCACCAGGCGCTCGATCAGGAGCGGAAAGGCCACATCCTGGGCGAAGGGGCCGGCGCCCGGCTCGAAGGGAAGCACGACCGTGCGCTGCCCGCCCTGCGACCCATGGAGGATCAGCGGCGCATTCGCCGTTCCGGCATCGACGGTGGCCCAGTCCGGTGGGTCGATGGCCTCGCCGTTCCCGGCCATCCCATCGAGGTCTAGATCCGCCACCAAGGGATCGGTGGGATCGGGCAAGGCCATGGGGAGGAATATATTGGCGTTCCGCACGTTGATCAGGCCGTTGTCGGCGGGCGGGTGAACGAGGAGCAGCGGCGTGTTGGGGAAATTGGGCGGCGCCACGTTGTCCAGCACCACCAGATCGGGACCGATCGCATCGGTGTCCTCATACGCCTCGACCGCGATCACGCGCACGCTGAGTCCCGGCACGTCGCGAAGGGCGCGGAGCAACGGGCCGGGCGTATCGGAGACCAGGAGGGCACGCAGCGCGGGCGGGGCGGGCGCCAACGCCACGGCGGTGTTGTCTCCCGGCAGCGCGTCGGCGCGGGTCAATGTTGCCTTGACCACGCGGGTGTCCGGCGGGACGGCGAAACTGAGTTCCAGGGATCGCCGCGCCGGAAGCGTGAGATCCTGGTTGCCGAGCGATCGCCCATCCGCCCACGCGGCGAGCGTATCGGCGCGCCCCGCGCCCGCGCTGTTATAGACCCGCGCGAATGCCTGGCATTGCTTTGTTTGCGGCGAGCAGGCTACCGCTAAACCGGAGATGCTCTGGTCGTCCTCGCTGCGGCCCATGCGCGTGGTCGTCACGGACAAGCCGCCGGTAGGCAGGGCGGGTGTCTCGCGGGCGGCGATGAAGGTTACCCGAGGCATCCCTAGATTCGGCGTACCGGCCAATCCCTGGGCCAGGGCAGCCGCCCCCGCCAGATCGGCCGCTCCGCTGGGCAAGGGTAAGGCGCGGAGCAGCGCCGGCAGATCGACGCTGCCCGGCATCTGCCCGAGCAGGCGGGCCCGTGGTCCGGCCAGGATCACGCTCAGGTGATCGCCGGCTCCCATACCGCTCATCAGCGATTGGATCTGGTGTTCCGCGTCAATAAGGCGGTTGGGGGCCACGTCGGTCGCGGCCATGGCGATGCTGTCATCCAGCACCACAATCCTATTGATCGGCGCGCTATGGCCGGCGCGCGGCCCCGCCAGGTAGAACACGAGCAGCAGGGCGGCCAGTAGCTGCAGGAGCAGCAACGGATCGCGTAGGGGCAGTTGACGGGTAGGCTTATGGCTGAACCGGGCCAGCGCCTCCGTCCAGAGCCAGGTGCTGGATACTACCTGCCTGCTGTGCTGGGCACGCCACATATAGAAGAGGACGAGGATCGGGAGGAG
>JAICHN010000664.1 GCA_025924845.1 Chloroflexota bacterium
CATGAGAGTCCAGTGACTGGTGGGCAGCGACACGTGTGCCTGATTGAACATGGTGATGTTGTAGGCCAGCGCGCTAATTCCGAGATCGCGTGGTACCGCGTAATAGATGCCATGATAGCTCAGGGCATCAGCCACGGCGGGCTGGAACCAAATCTTGGTGTTGAAGTGGTCCGCGCCCATGAAGGTATTTAGCGGCTCGGCCTGCGAGGCTGGAAACTGCTCCGGTGACTGGGAGGGAATCACTACCCACACATCCGGTCCCTTGCCGCCGGCAATATTGGTGGTTACCTTGGTTCCGTAGCCGGCTTCCGGAATGTTGATGACCTGCACTTTGATGCCGGGGTTTTGTTTCATGAACGCATCGGCGACGGCCTGATAGGTCGGCTGCCAGGCTACGATATCGGGATTCCACCAGGTAAGCGTGACGGTAGTATCGGCAGCGCGTACGGCGGAGGCGGCGGGGAGGGCAACCAGGATCAGTGAGGCCACCAGGCGCAGCAGCAAAGAACGAGACATGACGCAGCAACTCCTCCCTGAGCATAACGACAGCCAACTTTTGACCCAAGCGCTTGGTGCGACAAACTATATACGTAACGGCCGGCATTGTCAAGCGGTTCGGCCGCCGCGAGAGGTTCAGGCATCTTCAGGCGGGCAGCGCTTCCAACGATCTGCCGCATGATTCGCGGAGGACGAGTTGCGTGGTTTGAGTGAGTCGCACAAAGGGCTCATCGGGGTGGCGCTGGCGCGCGATCAAACGGCGCACGGCGATGCGCCCGAGCTGCTCGCGCTGCACCTGGACGGTGGTCAAGAGTGGATGCGTGAAGGCGCCCATTGTGTCGTCGAATCCGACCACCGCCAGATCAGCGGGAACATTCAGGCTCGCTTCACGTGCCGCGCGCATGGCACCGACCGCCAACGCGTCGCAGGCCGCGACGATCACCGAGGGCAAATGGGTAGGCGCTGAGCGGAGCCATTCGCGAACCACCAGGTAACCATCTTCCATGCTCCATCGGTTGGCCGTGCTCAGCACCAGTGCCGGTGGTGCCCCGGTTACGGCCAGCCAGGATTGGAGTCGGGTGGCCCGCTCCTCGCTGGGCTCGCCAAGAAAGGCAAAACTCCGGTGGCCGATGTGCCAGAGATGCTCCAGCATCTGCCTCATTCCGCCGTCCTTGTCACAGGAGACAAAGTCCACGCCAGGGGCGGGCTCCGGCCCCTCGACCACCACGATGGGTGTCACACCGGTGGCGCTTAGCTGCCGCAACGCCTGCGCGCGCAACGCAATGGCGATCAGGCCCTCGATCACATCCGGGCGCACCATCTCTCCGAAGAGACTCGGATCGTTCAGATCGGCCATCGAATACACGAAGCGCAGGTGACGGCGGTTCGCGAGTATTTCCGCATGGATACCCTCGACCACGCGCGAAAAGAACGGATCGGAGAACTTGTAGCTGGTAGTACCCAGCACCACGCCGATTTGACGAGCCGCATTCCCGCTTCCGCCCTCGCCGCGAGCCAGCGATTGCGCCGCAAGATTTGGGCGATAGCCCAGGTCACGCGCCGCCGTCCGGATGCGCTCCTCCGTGCCTACCTCGACCGGCCGCGAGCGATCGCCGCGCAAGACGCGCGAGACAGTCGAGATCGAAACGCCCGCCCGCGTGGCAACCTCACGGAGCGTGATCCGCCTGTCTGACATACAACGGTTCCCAACGACGCTACCCAAACGGTTGGCGAGGAAGCGACAGTGGCTTATTCTCTCCGTGCCCGTGCTGCCTTATAGTAACATGCCGCCTGGACTACATGTGCCCCATGTCCCCTTGCCCGGAGGGCGCGAACGGCGGCATCCTGGCAGAGGAGGGAGCCGCCGATGACCGAGCCGTCGATTTATC
>JAICHN010000665.1 GCA_025924845.1 Chloroflexota bacterium
GGCAAGGCGGCACGCGCCGACGCGCCGGCGTTTCTCGATCTCAGCCGCTGTATCCACTTCGAGGTCGAAGAACATCCGATGGTTGGATCGTCGTCTTAGAGCGCGTCATGGAATAACGGGGGCGGGAGCGGCAGGGTTGGGCAGGATAGTGTAATTCCACTCGCCATGGAAGGCATCCCGCTCCAGCCGCACCGTGGCCAGTTCCTCGTCTGACACCTTGCGGCCCGATGGGTAGGCGTTGGCGTCTAACTCGCAGGAGACTCGCAATCCCGTCGTCGTGGTCGTAGCCGCGATCAGGCTCACGATGACTTCGTAGCTAACCAACGGCTTGCCCCGCCAATTCTGGCTGATGAACGCGAACAGCCGGTGCTCGATCTTGTTCCACTTGCTCGTTCCGGGCGGTAGGTGGCAGACCTGGATCGTCAGTCCCGCCGTATCGGCCAAGCGTTGCAATTCCAGCTTCCACAGCCGCACCCGCGCGCCGTTGCTGCCGCCGCCATCGGCCGTGATGAGCAGGCGCGTCCCGCGCGGGTAGGCCGTCTGTCCCAGCCGGTCCCACCAGCGGCGGATGCTCTCGACCGCAAATGCGGCCGTATCGTGGTCGATGCCGACGCTCACCCAGCCCGTGTTCTGGGCCAGGTCGTAGACCCCGTACGGGCTGGCGCGTCCCAGCTTGGGGTCCACGAAGTCATGAACGCGGACCGCCTCGGGCTCACCCTGCGGCCGCCATTCCTGCCCGCCGTTTTTGAAGCGCCCCACCAATTCCTTCTTCTTCGTGTCCACCGAGATTGCTGGCTCTCCCGCCGCCACGTGGGCCTGGACCTGTGCATTGATGTGGGCGAACTGGGCGTCTCGGTCGGGATGACCGCCTCCCTCCAGGGTCTTGCGGTTGGCCTGGAGGCTATAGCCCAGGTCATGCAGCAACTCCATCACGAGCTGCCGGCTCACCCGATGGCCCCGGGCTCCAAGCTCGGTCGCCAGCTTGCGGACGCTTTTGCACGTCCAGCGCAGCGGCGATTCCGGGTCGCCCCGCGTGACCGGCTCGACCAATTGCTCCAGGTCCGCACGGAGCGTTGGGTCGAGGTCCGCCGTCCGCTTACGCCCGCCGCCGGGTCGGCGGATCCGCTTCGTCGACAGGCGCGCGGCCGCGGGCGTCTGCAACTCGGCCATGCCGGCCTGAATGGCGCGCCGCGACACCCCGGTCGCATGCGCCACGAGCCGAATGCCGCCCCGGCCCAAGCTGAGGGCCTCGGCGGCCGCCACGAGGCGGCGACGGCGCTCATCCAGACTCGGCGCCAGCAGCGCAAAGCGCTGGCTGACCGCCGCTTCCACTGCACTTGCCCGATCCACCATGCCAACAGTTTACGATAATGGCCATGGTTATTGCCTGACGGACCCTAAGTATCAGGCTGTTCTAATAGGGAAGGCAGACTCGAGAGCCGATTGGCCCTCGGGCTCTCTGTTGCCTACGGAAGCGACCATACGCCTGTGACTACCACGATGCCCTCACCTGCTCCCTGTCGCTTGTTCGTGTACCTCGCCCGTGATGCGCCATTCGGCCTCGTCTTGCGGCGCGGGCCAAGCGCTTGGGCTCGCCTCAGCCTCTGGCACACCGATACTGATACCGTCATCCATGGCCAATGGCTGCGCGGCCGAGTGTACGAACGGCGCTGCGACCTGTCCCCGGACGGCTCGCTGTTCGTGGCCTTCGTGCGCCAGAACCGGCAGCCTGACTCCTGGCTTGCTCTCAGCCGTCCGCCCTGGTTCACTGCATTGGCCCTGTGGTTTGTCGGCGGCGCCTACTGCGCTGGTGGGTTCTTCCCGGTTGCCACCTCATTGTGGCTGGGCTGGAACAACAGCACACCCGACCAGGGA
>JAICHN010000666.1 GCA_025924845.1 Chloroflexota bacterium
GCCAAGCTGTGCCAGTCGTCTGTCAACGATCATTTGTTGCGTTCATCCGCGACCGCGGTCGCCCCGTCCCTGCCAGGGGACCGCATTCCCCGGCCCGCGGTTTAGGGTAAATATTGCCTGTTGACACACGGCGAGGTCGCGGGACCGTGCCGGTACGCCGGATCAGCCGCCGAAGCGCGGCCGTACCTCGCGGCCGAATAACTCCAGCGCATCGGTGCGCGGGAAATCGGCGAAGCGCAACTGGAACAGGCTCACTCCCGCTTCAACCCAGCGCCCCAGCGCCTGGGCCACCTCGTCCGGCGTGCCGACCAGGGAGGTCTCCGGATTGTAGAAGGGGCTGCCCTGGGCCATGCGCTCCGCCTCGGCATGGTTGCCGGCCACGGCGACGCATTCGCAGGCCCAGGTCTTGCGGATGGTTGCCGGGTCACGCCCCACGGCGGAGCAATGCCGGGCCAGTACCTCCAGCTTATGGCGATAGTTCTCCAGGGTGCCGCCGGGAAGGTTGTACCAATCGGCATGCTTTGCCACGACCCGGAGGGTCAGTTGTTCGCCGCCGCCGCCAATCATCACCGGCGGCAACGGGTCCGGCTTGGGTTGCAGGCGGGCGGCCTCGATCGCATAGTGCCGGCCCTGGTAGCTCACCGGCCCCGGCGTGGTCCACAACCGGCGGGCGATCTCCACCGTGTCCTCAAGTTGGGCGATGCGAATCGCCGGGGCGGGAAAGGGATAGCCGTAGGCGCGATACTCATCGGCCTTCCAGCCCGCGCCGATCCCGAAGACCACTCGACCAGGCGCCAGGCTGCACAACTGGGCGACCATCTTGGCAAGCAGGGCTGGATTGCGGTAGGACTGACAGAGGACGATGGTGCCCCAGGTCAGATCTCGATAGGCGCCGGCCAGAAAGCTGAGTGCGGTCCAGCACTCGATCGTATCGGTCTCCGCGTC
Source organism: Chloroflexota bacterium (assembly GCA_025924845.1). The sequence continues at coordinate 946 of JAICHN010000666.1, forward strand.
CTGCCACTCCGCCCAGGGCACGACATGATCCGCTACCCAGGCGCTGGTCAGGCCGGCGCCGCGCGCCGCGACCAGATTCCGCTCGATCTGCTCCGGAAATACCCCACCGCGGCTGATCCCATCGGTTGGAAAATCAGGCACCCGCCAGCCGAACTCGACCCCCGCCCCCGCGGCCATCCGCCTCACCTTCCACTCCGTGCCGGCGAACGATCCGCCGCGCATCCGACCTCAGTGTAGCGTGTGAGGATGACTCAGCGTCGCGCCGGCCGTTCTTAGTGAGATAGATCCTGACATCAGGCGTTTTAGGGCCGGGAGCAAGATAAACTGATGCATCAGTGAATGAGACCGCCGTGATACACGAGCTCGTAGGCTATCTTGTCGTCGGCCTCGATGTACTCCCGTCCCTGAAACCACGTCACATCGCCTTGATTGGTATCGACGTAAATGTAGGGCTCGCTCACATGGCGGAAGCCGCCGAGAAACCGGCCCTGGTGGTAGAGGGCCGACAGGCTGGCCTTGATGACGCGCCCCGCGTCAACGCCGGTAATCACATCGGGGAGGAGAATGCGGCCATAATAGCTCATGGCCCAGACCGCGTGGCGCTGATAGTAGACCACTTCCTGTCCCGCGAAGTCGGTCATACCGACATAGCTGTCGTGGTAGGCCCATTCACCGTCGACAAACTGGAAATCATGGGAATCGAGTCGATAGGGTAGAAGCGTGAAGCCATCCCCGCCGTAGGTGGTAGCCTTGGCCCGGACCACAAAGTCCTCCAGCGCGGCCAGGTCGAACGTCTCCATGGTCGTTGCCTCCGAAAAACCGTGCAGTCACAAGTAAGGTCCTGAAAAGGGCGCTCCGCCGCCGAGATCGGAATACCGTGGGTGTGGTAGCCATTGTACAGCACCGCCACGGCAAGGTCGGCGCC
>JAICHN010000667.1 GCA_025924845.1 Chloroflexota bacterium
ACGTCTGGACGCCGGCCGCAGGCCGTGGCAAGCGTCCGGTGATGTTTATTATTCACGGCGGCGGTTATACCACCGGCTCCGGAAATCTTGAGGCGCTCGAGGGCCAGCATCTCGCCCGGATGGCCGATATGGTCGTCGTCACCGTGAATCACCGGCTCGGCATGCTTGGGTTCTGCGATCTCTCCGGCTTCGGCGGAGCCGGACTTGCAAGCTCCGGCAACGTCGGCCTCATGGATCTGGTGCTCGCGCTCGAGTGGGTGCGTGACAACATTGCCCGCTTCGGCGGCGATCCCGGCAGCGTCACCATCACCGGCCAGTCGGGCGGTGGTGGCAAGTGTTCGCACCTCATGGCCATGCCGTCGGCCAAAGGACTGTTCCACAAAGTCGCCATCCAGTCCGGCTCTACGCTGAAGACCGGCCGCCATGAACAGCGCCAGGAGGAAACCGACGCGCTCTGCACCAAGCTCGGCGTACCCAAGGGCGATCTGGCGAAACTCCAATCCGTTCCCTGGCAGCAGATCGTCGACACACAGGGCAACGCAGGCCCGGTCCTCGATGGCACCGTCGTTCCCCGCGATCCCTTTGACCCCGACGCTCCCGCCATCTCAGCCGGTGTGCCCATGATCATCGGCACCTGCCTCAACGACTCCGCCTTCACCATCCAGGACACCTCCGTGGACGAGGCCTCGCTTCGCACCTGGCTCGAGCAGCAGCTTCGCGCATCCCACGCCGAAGCCAAGACCGACCAGATTCTCGCCGCCTACCGCAAGGCCTACCCCGGTCAAAACCCGTTCCTTCTCCGCGCTATCATCACCACTGACCGCAGCACGCGACGCAACGCAATCGCGCAGGCCGAACGCAAGGCGGCACAGCATGCGGCTCCTGCCTACATGTATCAATGGAACTGGCCCGCCGCCGGAGTGGGGGCTCGCTGGGGCGCCGTGCATGGAACCGACCTCAGCCCTGCCTTCGCCAACCCAACCACGGAGATGACCGGCAACACGCCGGAGGGCAAACGCCTCGCCCATCAACTCGGTTCCTCGTTCGCGGCCCTCGCCAGGACCGGGAATCCCAACAATCCCGCCATCCCTCACTGGTCGGCGTACAACAAGACCGAGCGCCCGGTCATGGTCTTCGACGCTCAGACCCGCCAGGTCAACAACCCCGCTTCGGACCTGCGCCACATCTGGGAAGAACTCATGCCGGCGTGATCATGCGGATATCAAAATCGACGCAGTGCCGCGGCCTTCATTTCATATCGAAATCCTGTCAAGCCCCGAGCGCCGTGGAAATCCATTTAAACTGCACCATCCACACAAGATCGTTGCTGCCGATTCATGTGACACGAGTTTTGCTCCATTCGGTACACTTAACTTAAGGAATCAAATACGGAGTGCCCGGCCATGCCGGGCATTTTTTGCGAGCCCGCAAGAGCCTGCAAAGGAACACAATCCGCGTACGTTCACTACAATGGGGAGCGGGAATTTCTGATCCCCCGAAAGAAACCACTGCCGGTAATCAGGGGGATGTCGAGGGAGTGACTCCCCTCCGCTAACTGCTCTGCAATGAGCAAAACCTGAGTAGATACCCAGGGGTGGGTACACACCGGCGCGACGCCGGACAAGGAGAGAATCACCGATGGCGAAGCTGGGATTTGCAGGGCTGGGAATCATGGGAGCGCCGATGGCGCGCGCACTGCTACGCGCGGGGCACGAAGTTGCGGTCTGGTCGCACACCTCCGCCAAAGCCCAGCAGCTTGCCAAAGAAGGCGCCATCGGCTGCGACTCGCCCGCCGAGCTCGGCCGTCGCAGCGAGTGCGTCTTCCTCTGCGTCGGCGACACGAAGATGTCGCGCGAGGTGATCCT
>JAICHN010000668.1 GCA_025924845.1 Chloroflexota bacterium
GCGCGGGCGAGCGGCCAATCATCTTCGTCGCGCCAGCGATTCTCGCCCATCACGAACAGGCGTACGGGCGGCTCGTCCAATAGGCCGGTATCCTCGCCCTTGAGCGTTTGCTTGAACCATCGCACTTGCAGATCGTCGATGCTGTTTTGCGCCTCCGTCCCGAAATCCACCGCGCCCACCTGTTGGATCCAGGGCATGTGATACCAGGGACCAACCACCAAGCGCTGCCGGCGCCGTGCTTCCGCGCTTCCCGCTTGGGCGCGCAGGGCCCGGAAGTTGCGTAGGGTACCGTCCAGGAACACGTCATACCAGCCGCCGATATGCAGGGCCGGCACGGTCATGTCCTGGTAGCGCCTCGCGATCTCCCACTGTTGCCAATAGGCGTCGTCGGTAGGGTGCTCGAGCCAGTGATAAAAGTAGGGGGCGATCGCATCCTGCTCAAGGATCGGGAAGTCACGCAGCGGTAAGAACCAATACCACGACGGCATACCGCCCAGGTTGCCGGTCAACGAGGCTTCCAGATCACCCTGTCCGCGCCGCCGCGCCGTATCGGGCGCCAGTGAAGTTGCCCAGGACATAGCGAAGGCCAGGCTGAGGGCGCCGCTCCGGTAGGTCCAGCCCTCGTAGAAGCCGTCGTTGGTGAAACCGGGCGCGATGGCGGTCAGGTGCGGCGGTTGCAGCGGCGCGGGCAGCAACTGCGTGGCGCCGACATAGGAGAAGCCGAACATGCCGACCACCCCGTTGCAGCCGGGTACGGTTGCCGTCCACTCTATGCTGTCGTAGCCATCCTCCGCTTCGTGGCGGAAGGGGTAGAAGTCGCCCTCGGAGCGGCAGCGCCCCCGCACATCCTGCACGATGACCAGGAAGCCCTGTCGGGCGTACCAGATGGGGTGGGCATAGGTGATGGTCTGAGCACCGGCTTTGTCATAGGGGAGACGCATCAAGAGCGCCGGCAGCGGGCCGTCGCTTGTTGGTCGGTAGATATCGGCATAGAGGATAGTCCCGTCGCGCATGGCGGCGGGTACGTCGCGTTCTATAGTCACCTCGACCAAGGATCGCGTCGCTCCTGACATCTCCTCGCCTCCCCCGTGCTTATCCCTCGGCCGGCGTATCGACCACATAGCGCGAGTGCCAGGCTACACCCTGCCAGGTCATCATCCGCTCGACATCCACCCTGATCAGCCAGCGCGGCTGGTTTAAGGTCGGCTCCAGGTACTCCGGTCCCCGCTCTCCCAGGTAGCGCAGCGACATGCCCTGGGCAATCGCTACCCACCGGCCACCCACATTCGGCTCCTCCACGATGGTCGCCTTGCCTTCGACCTCTACTTTTCGGTAGGGCTGGACCGGCTCGGAGATCGCCAGGGCCACGGGGGGCCGCTTCTGGAGGTAGAGCGCCCAGGCCGAACGCCGGCGCGGGATAATCCAGAACGCGCCGCCTTCCCAGGTGAACCAGCACGGCACGATGTAGGGCGTGCCGTCGTCCTTCAGGCAGGCCAGGTGACAGAGCGTGCCGGTCGCCAGAAAGGCGTCCAGATCCTCACTGCTCATCTTGCCGATTTTGCCGCGCCATGCCGTCTGTTCTTCCTGAATACGAACCAAATCACTCATCGTGCTTACTCCCCCTCCATGATCTACTGATCGACTTCTGACAGCGACACCTCACGGCCCTCACGCGCCGACCGAATCAGGGCCAGCGCCGTCCGCAGCCCGAGCAACACTTCGCCCGGCGTGACGATCGTGAACGGCGTTCCAGCCTGGACACAGCGCGCGAACGCCGCCGCCTGATTGACCAACGCCCCGGCCGCGACGCCATGTAC
>JAICHN010000669.1 GCA_025924845.1 Chloroflexota bacterium
ACCCGTACAGAACAGAGACATTTCTCCTTTCCCTGTGTGTCCACGCGCCTCTCGAAGGCAGGAGGGATACGCGCCTCGATCCGCCTGCAACGGAGTCCCACTGGATGACGCCCCGCTTTGGCGTCGGTTTGCCTCCCTCAGCTGTATGGCAGTTTCCCGCCAGCGCCGGGCTCCGCCGATAATGCCCTGCGGTCGTCGCTGCGGATTGGAGCAACGCACAGCGCTTGGCACGACGATGAACGGTCGCGCGCAGCTGGGGATACTGCTCCCGTCGCCGAGAGCATGCGGAACTCGACACGTCGAAGCCGTAACAGCTCACACCTGGGACCAATTCGTTGACGTCACCGTAATGGTATAGTGGGCGGCGAACGTGCCAATCGCGCCGATGGCGATCTTGGGTGGTCGTCGTCCCACCACGCCGCGCACCGTCTCACCCGTCCGGTGGGACGGCACACCAGCACCTGGCGAATCATGCTGACCACACGGTGAATGCTGCTCATGTCCGCGAGCGGCCGAATTGACCTCGGGCACCCGCCAGCGATCCTTGCTTCCATGCGACTACTGTACCCCTCAGCACGGCGGCAGCTGCGGCAGAATGCCGGGACACCCGGGATAAGGCGTGCAGCGGATCGAATGGCGTGATCGTCGATCGGGTGTACGCGACCAGCGCTAGCGCAAATAGTGACGCAAGACGACATCGAGCCGGTTATGCCCCAGCGCCTGCGAGACCACCAGCACGGCCGCCGTGTCATAATCCGCCGGTCGCAGCCGCCGATCAGTGGGCGGAAGGTCCCGCCGCGCGTAGGCACAGTAGAGGGCCTGGGCGTACTGCCGGCGGTAGCTATGGATATCGATCTTGCCCGAGACGCGCGCAAAGACGCGCTCCTCCGGTGGGCGTCCCGTCACGACCGCCCGCACCGCTGCCTCCGCCCCCGGCAGGACCGGCACCCAGCGCACCTTGCCGCCCTTGCCATTGGTCACTTCCACTTCCAGATGCCCATGCACCTCATGCACATTGCCAACGTGCAGCGCCGTGACCTCCCGCCGGCGTAAGCCGGTCGCCGCCAGGAAGTCCAGCAGCGGTTTATGGAGCGCCGGATTGAAATCCGCATCCCGAACGGCGACACCACGCGAGCGGGTGATCGCTTCGCGCCGCCGGCGGGGAATGGCAACCACGTCGCCCAGGGTGCGATTCTGGAAGAGCATCCGGAGGGCCGAGCGGGCGGTTTGCAGCGAATAGGGCGACTTACCGGCCGCAAGCAATGCCTGGAGATAGGCGGGTACCAGTTCGGTCGCTCGTTCCTCTAAAGCATCCAGGCGATGGATACCATGCTCGGCACGGGCCCAACGGGCAAAGCGATAGGCATTGTCTTTGTAGGTTTCCAGGGTTGTGATGGAATGAATTTTACCGGTCGAAAAGCTCCAGAAGTGCGCACCCGCAGCACGGGCATCGCGCTTGGCCGCCTGGCGCGACTCGCCCAGCGCAAGCATCGTCTCCAGTTTCTGACGCACCGCCACGGTCAGGCTCGGATGCCGCTTGCCCATCGCGCCACCTCCCGCGCCCCGCCTCCGTTATGAACGACCGCCAGCGCACCAGTACCGCTGCCGGCACACCGGCCTTGGATTGTCGATCTGCCTGAACTCCGGTGAAACGACACGAGCCGATTGGGTGGTGCATCTTCGGCGGGAAGCGGCATGGCCCGTTCCAGCTTGCGCGCCTACTTGCACCCGACCTGGATCTGTTTATCCGTCGCTCAGGCGCCGGATAACCGTTCCAGGCTCGAACTATATGCAGACCGCCTGGTCGCC
>JAICHN010000670.1 GCA_025924845.1 Chloroflexota bacterium
GCCGGCCACACCGATGTGGTATTCAACCTGCGTGTAATACGGTTCCAGGTCCTCATACGTGAGCGGCCAGTCCACCAGTGTGTGGCCTGCGGGCAGCACCCCTTCGCCCCACCGCTCGCGCACGTAGGTCAGGTACTTGAAGTGGTGGGGATGGCAGCGCCGCAGGGCGCCGCCCCAGTGGATGACCGAGCCGCCGATGCCATTCATCATCCGCCCCAACGTGAACGGCGCCTCCACCGTGGGAACGGACTCGTTTGGCCGCCAGCGCGGAGTCTCGCTCAGGAACTTGAGGCCCATCTCCCCCCGGCAATAGTAGGCCGCGCCTAGCTCATCGGGCACGAAGTCACGGCTGGTTCGCCACGGTCCGACCTCCAGCCCCACCACTTTGAGCCCGGCACCGGCCAGGATCGCCGCCGCTTGCGCGCCCGCTGCACCCACGCCGACCAGCACAACATCGGCGGGGCCGTCGGGCGGCAGGCCGCCGCGTTGCGGGTCGTAGCCGGGGATGCTGATCGGTTCGCGTGGGCTGGCACCCAGTGCATAGCCCACGTCGGCGAGCGACTGGATCACGCCGCCCTTGAGCACTGGTTCCGGCGACAGGTTCTCCTCGGCAGAGTTCTCGAACCAGAACCCCGGATGCCCCAGAAACCGCCAGCCCGCCTTATCGCAGTTGCCGCCGTAGACGGGATCGGCGAACAGCCCCTCCTGGAGATGGGCGCGGAGCATGTTGAAGAACGCGCGCGGCGCGGGCGTGTGAAAATCGGGGAGCGTGCCGGCTTCGAGCGCCCCAAGCAGCGCGTCCTGCTCCTCGGGCGTGCAGAGGGCGAAAGGCTGCCCGTAGCCGGCCCGCGCGCTGCGGTCGAGCGTCGCCAGGCCCACACGGTAGGCTTCGACCTTGTCCCGGTAAGGGCCGGCGAGCGCGCGGTCGAGGTAGGTGACGACGCCGATCGCCGTGCCCCCTGGGCTATGCCCGTCGGCGGGGAAGAGCCGGTCAAAGAGCGCCGCCGCCGTGCGCGCCTCGTAGGGGTTCAGGGCGATCAGCGCCGCCGGTAGGTCCGCCATCGGTTCCTCACTGGGGGGGTAATGCGGTCACGGGCAGGGAGTAAGGCAGCAGGCTCTCGGTGGCCGGCGCGCCGTAATTCACGTAGACGGTCTTCTTGCGCACGTAGTGCGCGAAGCCGTGGTGCCCGTCGTCGCCGCCCATGCCGCTCAGCCGGTAGCCGGTATGGAAGCCCTGGAACTGCTCTGGCCCGATGCGGTTGATGTAGACCTCGCCGCAGCGGATCGCCTGGACGGCGCGCATCATGCGCTTGAGGTCGTTCGTGAACAGGTAGGCGCTCAGGCCGTACTTGCTGACGTTGGCCAGGGCAATCGCCTCCTCGAAGTCGTCGAAGGCCATGACTGGCGAAATCGGGCCGAAGATCTCCTGCTGCATGATGTCCATGTCGTTGCGCACGCTCGTCAGCACCGTCGGCGCGTACCAGAAGCCCCGCTGGAATTCGGCCCCCTCTGGGCGATACCCGCCGAGGACCACCTGTGCGCCCTGCTCCTGCGCACGGGCCACCATGCGCTCCAGCTTTTCGAGTTCCGGTAAGTTCACCTTCGGGCCGAGGTCGATGTCGGTGCGCACCGGGTCGCCGAGCCGCAGCTTGCCGGCCAGCGCGACGTAGCGATCGAGGAACTCGTCGTACACCCGGCGGTGGACATAGGTGCGCTCGTTGCAGGTGCAGACCTGGCCGCAGTTGACGAAGCGGGCATGGATCGCGTTGCGCACC
>JAICHN010000671.1 GCA_025924845.1 Chloroflexota bacterium
CACCGGACACCTACTTCGAGAACAGCACCTTCGCCTCATCGTAGAGCGCGACCGGCACCCTCTTGAGATCTGCCACGGCGGCGCCGAGGTCCACGCCGACGATCTGGTTGCCCTGAAGTGAGGCCATCTGGCCGAACTTGCGCTCGTGTACCAGGTCGGCGGCCTTGATGCCCAGCCGCGACGCCAGCACGCGGTCGAATACCGTCGGCGCGCCGCCCCGCTGAATGTGGCCGAGCACGGCGAACCGTGTCTCGATGCCCGTGCGTGACTCGATCTCCTTCGCCAGATACTCTCCCACTCCGCGCTCGCGCAGGATGACGTGGCCGAAGGCGTCCACGCTCATGTTGTCCGCGCTCTCGTCCGCGTGCGGCAGCTCGACGCCCTCGGAGGCGACTACGATGCTGTAGTTCTTGCCGCGCGCCCGCACGTCCTGAAGGTGCGCGCACATCTCCTCCACGTTCAGCGGCACCTCCGGGATGAGGATCCAGTCCGCGCCGCCCGCGATGCCGGAGTAGAGCGCCACCCAGCCGGCATGACGCCCCATCACCTCGACCACCATCACGCGGTTATGCGAGCGGGCCGTGTCGCGCAGCCGGTCAATGGACTCGGTCGCGACGGAGGCCGCGCTGTCGAACCCGAATGTGTAGTCCGTCGCGTTCAGGTCGTTGTCCATCGTCTTGGGTACGCCGACGGTGCTGATGCCGCGCTGGAACAGCTTGTAGGCAACGCCAAGGGTGTCCTCCCCGCCCAGCGCCACCACCGCGTCCAGATCGAACCGCTTGATGTTGGCGAGGACGGCGTCGAGCTCCTTCTCGCTGCCCTTCTTGAACGGGTTTGTGCGGGAGGAGCCGAGCATCGTCCCGCCCTGCCCGATGATGTCCTCCACGTCCGAGAGCGTCAGCGTGCGAGAAGCGCCGTCCACCAGCCCCTTCCAGCCGTTCAGAAAGCCGATGATCTCGTATCCGTAGTCCATGCCGCGCATCACGAACCCGCGGATGGCCGGGTTAAGGCCGGGGCAGTCCCCGCCGCCGGTCAGTATTCCGATTCGCATGATTTCCAATCTCCCAGTCAAGGCTTAGTATGGGAGTATGGGAGTATAGGAGTATGGGAGTCGACTCCCACACTCCCACACTCCCGTACTCCCATACTCTGCCCGCCTCAGCTCGCCGCCTTCACGCGCTCGCCGGCGGCCACATCGCCGCGCAGCACGTTCACGAGCGCCGGCAGGCGGTGCATGTTGCTTCGCCGCAGATAGATTCCCAGCGGCGTGGGCTTCCAGCGCTGCCAGCACTCGGTGCGGAACTCCCACAGGTCCACCAGCTCCCCGTTCGGCCGGCGGTAGCGCTTGCTGATGAAGGCAGGCCCGCTGGAGGTCGCGATCACCGCCAGCGCGATGAGGGTCAGAGCGGGCAGGTAGATAAGCAGGACGACAAGCGCGAGGATCTTTGCGGCGTCGAGCCATTTCATTGCCAACGAGGTCCACCTTGCAACTTTCCGCGTGGCACGGAGAGCCCTTTCCATAATCAGCGCCCCCTTGCAGAAAGGATGGCGGATGTCGGGTGTCGGGCTTCGGCCCGCCTTCATCCTTCATCCTTCATCCTTCGTCAAGGTGGCCACGGCCCAGCACGCGATGCCTTCGCGGCGGCCGACAAAGCCCATCCCTTCCGAAGTGGTAGCCTTGAGGTTGATCTGCGTCGGGGCGATCTTGAGGCCGTCGGCGATGGCGGCCGTCATCTCGGCGCGGTGCGGCCCGATGCGGGGCGCCTCCGC
>JAICHN010000672.1 GCA_025924845.1 Chloroflexota bacterium
GCGGACGATCATCGGATACGGGTGCGGGCCGAGGACGGAGCCGATGATGTAGTGCGTGGTGCGGACGTTGGTCACCCAGTCGCGGATCGCCTCGTTGATCGCGTCCTTGAGCGTCCTCGAACCTGACGTGACCGGCACGACCTCCGCGCCGAGCAGCTTCATGCGGAAGACATTCAATGACTGGCGGTGGACATCGACCTCGCCCATGTAGACGATGCATTGGAGGCCGAGCAGGGCGCAGGCGGTGGCGGTGGCGACGCCGTGCTGGCCGGCGCCGGTCTCGGCGATGACCCGCGGCTTGCCCATCCGCTTGGCGAGCAACGCCTGGCCGAGCGCGTTGTTGATCTTGTGGGCGCCGGTGTGGGCCAGATCCTCGCGTTTGAGGAAGACGCGGCTGCCGGTCTTCGCGCCGGCGGCTTCCGCGAACCGCGTTGCCTCGTAGAGCGGCGTCGGCCGCCCGACATAATATTCGGCTAGCCGGTCGATCTCGGCCTGGAAGGCGGGGTCGTGGCGGGCGTCCTCGTAGGCGGCGATCAGCTCCTGCAGTGCCGGCATGAGCGTCTCCGGCGCGAACTGCCCGCCGAAGCGCCCGAAGCGCCCCTGCGCCGAGGGCATCTGGTAGCTCTTGAAGGCCGCGAAGGCCGACCGCGTGATCTCGTGTACCATCCAGTGCTCCCTGCGCCCGGCATTCACCTGCGCATCATTGATGAACCAAGCTCACTCGGGTAACTGTAGCAAAGCCCCGCAGTCGCGCGGGTGTTTGTAAATGGTGCAAGGTGCGCATCGGGATTAGGCGACGGCGGAGCGTAACGGTGGCGATACTCTGCCTGAGTTCGCCTGCTGCCCATGTATACGTTACATCTTTCATCCAATCAGGTAGCGCGATATTGTGGCGGACTTCGGAGATGCAATCATTCCCGCCCACGATTTCCCCACGTTGTGTGGGGGTGAACCGATGCAGCGCATTCATGGCGTGCTGGACCGGGACGTGTCCCCACGCACGTGGGGGTGAACCGGCATCGGCCGCATAGGCGGAATGCTCCGCCGCCCGGACATCGTGCAACTATCCACGGCTAAAGACGAGAGAACTGCCGGAGGCAGTCCGTCATCCAGTGAGCGGTCGACCCCAGACGATGCTGCCGACTGTCTGGAGGGTCACGGAGCCCTGCTCGCTGAACGGGCGGACGAGACGACGCAGCTCCTCATCAAACGCGGCAATATCATCGGGCGGCATATTCTCGGCCGAAAGACTCGACCGAGAGTGAAACGATCGGATGTAGTCCTCAATCGGTTGCTGATGCTCGATGGGCGGTGTCTCGTATGTCCCTCGTTGCGCGAAGAGGTTCCGCGATTCGAGTTCGCCGATCAGGTCGAAGTTCTTCCGGAAGTTCTTCATCGTCGAGTAGGTTTCGATCAGCTCGCTCAGACGCTCCTGCCACGGTGGCGTAACCCCGGTGCGATGCACGATGGCGAGGAACCCGTCGGGAACGAGGAGTGCCCGGAAGCGGGGCAATACCGCCTCCCAGTCCATCCAGTGCAGGCTGTCGCCCGTGGTGATCAAGGCATACGGTGGATTGACCGGGGCTTCTTCCGCTCGTCCTTCGATCCAGTGCAGATTCGGCCGGTCGCCGCCGGGCGAACGCTTACCCTTGGCGATCATGGCCGCCGACCAGTCGAGCGCGTCCACCCGCGCCACCAGCGCGGCCAGTGGACGTGCGAGCTCGCCGGTGCCGGCGCCGGCGTCGAGCACC
>JAICHN010000673.1 GCA_025924845.1 Chloroflexota bacterium
CGTGGCGCGGGACTTCAAATCGTAGGGACGCCACACGGGCAGGCCCGGTCCGTTGGGATCACCCGTCTTGGCGAAATTCGCCCAGTAGGTGCTGACCATGTCGGCGAGGAACTGCTCCTCCTGGGTCGGTTCGCCGACAATGGGACTGGCGGCGGCCAAGCTGTCAAAACAGTAGGGAATCTCCGATGTGTGCGGCGCATGTAGCTTGCCGTCGCGCACTTTCGTGTGATGGGCGAAGTAGAAGAAGTATTCCGGAGCGCCGCCCTGCCCTGCCTGGATCGCCTTGCGCTCCGCCTGTGTCGTGACGGCGTCGGTGAAGGTCCACTGGCTCATCAGCAACTGACACAGGTACACGTCGTCCTTGTCCGGATACGCCTTTCTGTAGACATCGATCAGCGCTTGCGCGTCGCTGTCTGAGAGTCGCGTCACCTGCTTCACTCGGGCGAGCAGCTCGGCGTCGCTGATCGGATCGATGGGGGCGCCCCACGAGGCGCTCTCGGTCTCTACCGTGCTGGAGATAAGGGGGATATCCCTGGATAAGGGCGAGGCGGCCGGATCGAACACATCGGCGGGCAGGTTGCGGCCATCGACGATCGGACCGGCTTGGAAACCCGGGCCGCCGACGCTGATGATCTTCTGCCAGGGCAATGCCTGGAGCTCGGTGACACTCTTGACGCCCAGAGCCTCCAACAATCGCTTCGCGCTGGCTGCGGCCTGGGCCTTGGTTCCGCTGCGCACCGCGGTACCGCTCTGTGCCGCGGCACGGTGGAAGAGGCCTTTGGCCGCGGGCATCCCCATCAAGGTGGAGACTTTCGAGCCCCCGCCGGACTGGCCGAACACCAGTACTCGGCTCGGATCTCCGCCGAACTGGCTGATGTTCTGCCGCACCCACTGCAGGGCTGCGATGCAGTCGAGCATGCCGACGTTGCCCGAGTCGGCGTAGTCGGCTCCAAACGCGTCGGCCAGATAGAGAAACCCGAAGTGGTTGAGTCGATGGGTGACGGAGACCAGCACCACGTCCCGCTTGCGCGCCAGGTTGACGCCGTCATAGCTCGTAGCGTTACCCGATCCGGCGGCGAATCCTCCTCCGTGGAACCACACCATGACAGCGCGCTTGCCGGAGGATGCACCTGCTGCCGGGGTGTAGATATTCAATCTGAGGCAGTCCTCACCGAAGAACCCCTTCTGGAGCATCTCCGTCTCTTCCTGCATCGGCGCGCCCATGGGGTTCACCTGCGGAGGTGCCGGCCCGTAGGCCGTGGCATCCCGCACGCCGGACCAGGCAACCACGGGCTTCGGCGGGAGCCACCGATTTTTTCCACTCGTGTCGGCGCCGTAGGGCACGCCCCGAAACACATTGACGCCGTCGCGGATCGATCCACGTACTCGGCCGGCATGAGTCTGGGCTATCGGGGCAGAGTCAGCACGGCCGATGGCAGGCAGGAGGCTCGAGGCACCGGCGGTCGCCGCGGCGATGAGAAACTGCCGGCGATGGGTCGTATCGCGGCTCATTTCTTGGCCGCCCCCTTGTCCGCATCCTCGGCTTCGTCCTCAGCAAACAGCTTTTTCTGCGCCTCGGTCAGATAGAAGGTGTCCGGATCCTTGTAGCTGCGCTGGATGGTGACGGTCTCCCCCCGGAGAATGAATTGCGACCCACCCTTTGCCGTTCGTACCACGTTGTTGTTGGTCTCGCAGGACCACATGTCGATCCGGGCGCCTGGCGTATTCAC
>JAICHN010000674.1 GCA_025924845.1 Chloroflexota bacterium
CTGGTCGCGCAGCCAGCGCAGCGTCTGGAGGTCCCACGCGAGGCCGGTCTGGCCGCCCCAGTCCTCGGGGTCGTAGTCGAGGAAGGAGCAGCCTGTGTCAAATTACGGCCGTAAGAGCGCCACGGCGTTTACGGCTGCAGGGCGCCACTTTGGCGTGACGGTCGAGCGCGATTCCGACTCCATGCCGTCTCGCAGCTCGGTTGCTGACAGCCGGCAGACGAGACGATCTGCCGGCTGCCAGGGGTTACCGCGTCAGGGTGCTGGGGACGGCGGGACCTCCTTCTGGTTTTGATTGGCATGCCCATGCAAACGGAAGCTCCGCCCGGTGATGGTGAGGACCACCGCGCTGTGGGCCAAGCGATCCAAGGTGGCGTTGGCCAGCAAGGGGTCGCCGAACAGCGCCGGCAGCTCGGTTGGGGCGCGGTTGGAGGTGAGGATGATGCTGCGCCGCTCGTAGCGCTCATTGATGACGTCGTAGAAGTCGACGGGGCCGCTGGCGGGGAGCGGCTTGAGACCGAAATCGTCAATGACGAGCAGGTGCGGGCGCAGGTAGGTGGCCAGACGTTTGGCGTAGGTTCCGTCCGCCCGGCCGGCATTGATGTGGACGAGCATCTGGTGGGCGCTGGTACAGAGCACACTTGCTCCCTGACGGGCGGCTTCGTGAGCGAGGGCGTGCGCGAGGTGGCTCTTGCCGACGCCGGTTTGGCCGCAGATCAGCACATTGCGATGCTGGCGCAGGTAGGCGCCAGTGGCAAGGTCCAAGACCTGCCGCCGATTGATCGATGGATTGAAGCTGAAATCGAAGGTCTCCAGCGTCTTGGTGCTGGTGACGTTGCCCCGGCGCAGGGTCAGGTCCAACTGTTTCTGGTGGCGGCGTTCCACCTCCTCTTGGAGCAGGCGGCTGAGGAACTCCTCGTAGCCCCACTGCTCACCGCCCGCCTGTTCGATCCGCGTTTCCAGGCCGGCGAGCATGCCGGAGAGGCGAAGCTCCTTGAGATACGGCGTCAGCTGCTGCAGCGTACTCATCGAGCGACCGCCAGGACGTCCAAGCGGGCGGGGGCCGCGGCGCCCGTGGGCTCAGTAGTGGCGACTGGCCCACTCCCGGCCAGGAAGCCGACAGCGTACTCGGCCGCCGGGCGCGCAAAGGTAAAGGTCAGCGCCCCCGTCGTCTCGCCGACCTTTTCGGCGGCTGACGCCTCCTCCAGTATTGGCGGCTCCTCTTCCAGGTTCGCCGCCAGGATGCGTTTGACGGTAGGGTAGTCATTGCCGCCGAAGGCGCCGGCGCGGGCACAGGCCCGTTCCAGGCGCTCCGCACCCACGTGCTCCGCCAGTCTTACCAAGCGGCCGGCACTGCGCAGCCGATCCTCCGGGCGGTGCTCCAGCAGGGCAACGACCACGGCCGCCGTGGCGGGGCCGATCGCCTCGGCTTGCTGTTGGCAGGTTTCCCGCGTCAGTACCAGACCAGGGACCTTTGCCGGCGGCAGGTGGGCCAGCACCGTCCGGCGTTCGCCGGGCGCCGCCCGATCATGGGTCGCAAGCAACTGATGATCGTCACCGTAGATGTCGACGGTGCGCGCCCCGCCGCGCACCCACAGCTCCTGGCCCACCAACCGGAACGGCGCGGAGTAGTAGGCCCGCTCGAAGGTGAGGTGACAGTCGCGGTACAGCCGCAGCTTCGCCCAGGCCGCCGAATCGTAGGCGGTCGCCGGCAACGGTAGTAACGCCGCC
>JAICHN010000675.1 GCA_025924845.1 Chloroflexota bacterium
CCCACGGGCACGAAGTACACCTACAGCGACCTCGGCTACATCACCATCGGCGAGATCGTTGCCAAGGCCACCGGGATGCCGCTCGACCAGTACCTTCACGCCCGCATCTTCGCGCCGCTCGGCATGAGCGACACCGGCTACCTGCCCGCGCCGACGCTGCGCGACCGCATCGCGCCCACTGCTAACGAACAGTCCCGCCCCGGACAGGAGATGCGCGGGGTCGTGCATGACGGCAACGCGCACGCGCTCGGCGGCGTTGCGGGCCACGCGGGACTGTTCGGCGCCGCGCCCGACCTCGCTATCGCCGCCAGCGCGCTCGTGGACCACGGCCACATCGAGGGTCAGCGCGTGCTCGGAATCCCCACGCTCCGCCTCGTTCAAACCAGCCAGATACCGCCGGAGATCGGCGGCCACTCCATCGGCTGGATGACCCCGCCCAACACCATGCTGCCGCGCGGCGACACGTGGAGTGGGACCACCTTCGGGCATACCGGCTTCACCGGCACGATGATCATCTGCGACCCGGCCCACCAGCTCGTCTGCATCCTGCTGACCAATCGCGTGATGAATCCGGATGACGGCGCGGGTGTCGCCCGCGTCCGCCGCCGCGTCCTCAACGCCGTCTCCTCCGCCGTCGTACGGTAGCCCGCCGCGCTGGCGCCCGGCCCGCGTGCCCACATGAAGCGGCCCCGCAGCAGTCTCTCGACCGCCGCGGGGCTGTACTCACGCCTCGCGCCTCACGCCTACCCGACTCCCGCCGCCTCCGCCGGGGCAGCGTCTCCGGCAGCTCCGGCCGCTCACCCTTTTCGAAGACGATGTCCCCGTCCTTCACGATAGCCCGGATCACGTCGCCCTCCCAATCGCGACAGTGCCCCGAAGCACCTCCTCCGCCAGCGGGTCCTCGATCATCCGCTGCACCGCACGACGAAGCGGACGCGCACCGTATTGCGGGCCGAAGCCCTCCTTCGCCAGCACCTCCTTGGCCTCCGGCATCGCTTCGTCCCGGAGGATGGACGAAGGGAACTGAGTTGAACGTGACGAACCCTGCGATTGAGACTGAGGCCACGAGCCGCCTACTATGCCGATACCTCCATTCGAAACAACAGGGTGGCTGCCACCCGGCCACCATTCGGCCACATGGGACGACGTTGCCCAAAGGTTCGATGGACCGCCTGGCGGCAGTCGACATGCGCTGCTTATGGAGCTGGTGCGGTGGCGTGATGACATTCGCCAGGTCGGGATATCAGGCTTTATGGTGCTCAATGGCAGCTTCATATCCAGCAAGGCCGCTCCTCGCGATGTGGACCTGATGGTCGTCTACGACACACGCTCGGAACAGATATTGGAGCGCAACTCGGCGGCAAGGGAACTGCTAAGCATGGCCGCGTGTAAGGAAAGAGGACTCGGAGACGTGTTCATGCTATCTGCCGAAGCGGTCCGCAAGTACCCGGACCTGTGCCGACTCGACGGATTCGACCGGGACAAGATCACGCGCGAGCCGAAGGGAGTTCTGGAGGTGGAGATATGATTGAGAATGCCAACCAGCTGCACGGCGCGCTGGAACAACTCGCGAGCTTCGCGGATACGCTGGAGGCCATGCGACGCCACTCCCTGGAAACCAACTCCACCATCTTCCCGATTGCGTCCGAAGCCTACATCAAGCGGATCCAGGAGATAAATGCCGAGATCCGCGCATACCTC
>JAICHN010000676.1 GCA_025924845.1 Chloroflexota bacterium
AGGAACGAGTGTCCTTGAGGCAGTGTGGCGTGGGAGGTAGGCGGATGCGCGCGATCGTGGTGGAACGGCCCGGTGGGCCGGAGGTGTTGCGGATGGGTGAGATTCCTGATCCGGCGCCGGGGCCGGGCGAGCTTCTGGTGCGCGTGCGCGCTGCCGCGCTAAACCGCATGGACCTGATGCAGCGGGAGGGCAATTACCCGGTGCCTCCCGGCGCCCCCGAGACGCTGGGCGTGGAAATAGCGGGCGAAGTCGTGGGCTGGGGTACCGATGTGCACGGCTGGGAACGCGGCGCACGCGTCTGCGCGCTCCTCCTGGGGGGCGGCTACGCGGAGTACGCGGCGGTGCCGAGCGGGATGGCGATCCCCCTGCCCGACAACCTCAGCTTCGAGCAAGGGGCATCCATTCCCGAGGTGTTCCTTACCGCTTATCTCAACCTCTTCCAGCTCGGTGACCTACGCGAGGGCGGCTACGCGCTGATCCACGCCGGGGCGAGCGGCGTGGGCACGGCGGCAATCCAGCTGGTACGCGAGGCGGGCGCACACCCCATCGTCACCGCCGGCACCGCTGAGAAGCGGGCCCGCTGCCGCGAACTGGGCGCGGTTGCCGCGATCGACTATCATGAAGGTCCATTCACCACGGCCGTACTGGCCGCCACGAGCGGACAGGGCGTGGATGTGATCCTGGATGTGGTTGGGGCGCCCTACTGGGACCAGAACGTGGCCTCCCTGGCCCTGGGCGGCCGGTTGATTATCGTGGCGAGTATGGGAGGCCGGAAGGTAGAGGTCAATCTGGGCGCCCTCCAGGGGAAACGAGCCCGCGTGATCGGCAGTGTGCTGCGCCCGCTGCCGCTTGCCGAGAAGGTTGACCTTACGGCGGCCTTCACCGCCTTCGCGCTCCCCCGTTTTGCCTCCGGCCGGCTCGTGCCCGTGATCGACAGCGTCTATCGGCTGGACGAAGCGGCGGAGGCGCATCGGCGGATGGAAAGCAACGCGAACATCGGCAAGATCGTGTTACGGGTGTAGGACTCTTAGAGGGGCTAATCGTCTTCGTACCACAGTCGCCGCATTTCCGGACTGCTCACGAGTAGGGCATCGAGCTGCCCCACCGCTTCGCAGGCGCCGTCCTTGAGCACTATGATCTGGTCGGCCCGCCGCAGCGCGGTGCGCCGGTGCGAGACGGCGAGTACGGTGGCATCGCGGTGGGCGAAGACGCGTTGCCAGAGGAGATTCACGGTCGCTACGTCCAGGGCGCTGGAGAGATCGTCGAAGACCAGCAGATCCGCCGTCCGCACGAACATGCGGGCGGCGGCGGCGCGCTGTACCTGACCGCCCGAGAGGCGAACGCCCCTGGCCCCGACCAGGCTGTCCAGGCCGTGCGGCATCTCCGCCACGTCGTCCTCCAGTACGGCCAGACGGAGCGCCTCGTTTACATCCAATCGGTGATTCGAGAGGCCCATTAGAATGTTCTCGCCCAGGGTCTCGCTGAACAGGCGCGGCGCCTGCGGGGTATAGGCGCTGTGCGGCGGCACGAAGAAGGAGGCCGGGTCATCGATCGGAGCGCCGTTCCAGCGAATCTCCCCCGCCTGCTTCGGCAGCAGCCCCAACAGCACCCGCAAGAGGGTGGTCTTGCCGGAGCCGATCCGCCCGGTGATCACGGTGAATGTGCCGCGCTCAAGGTGCAGATCGATACCT
>JAICHN010000677.1 GCA_025924845.1 Chloroflexota bacterium
AGCTGGTCGGCAGCATCGTCGGCCAGCAATTGTCTACTCACGCCGCGGCGGCCATCTGGCGCCGGGTGTTGGATTTATTCGGCGGCCAGACGCCCACGCCGGAAGAATTAATCAAAGTGGACGGCCAGCAACTGCGCGACATCGGCTTTTCCTGGGCCAAGGTCAAATACGTCAAAGACCTGGCCGAGCACGTCCTGGACGGCCGTTTGGATTTGGATCACATCGCCACCATGCCCAACGAACAGGTCATAGAACAGCTGACGGCCGTCAAAGGCATCGGCGAATGGAGCGCCCACATGTTCCTGCTCTTTGGCCTGGGCCGGCTGGATATCCTGCCCTGGGGCGATCTGGGCGTCCGCAAAGCCATGATGCGACTTTATGGCCTCAAGGAAATGCCCGATCCGGCAATGTGCGTCACCATCGCTACAAAAAATCACTGGCATCCGTACGAATCCGTCGCCGCCTGGTACTTATGGCAAAGTTTAGATAACAACCCGCAGAAGAAAAGCAGACATAGCGCCTGAAATCCCCGCAGCAAAAACTTGATACTCCGCAATCCGATTACCGACTGCTCCGCTCAGGTTTTGCGGCGGGGCAAGCCCGCCACGGCGCCTGATTGCCGATAGCTAACTTTCATTGTAAAATATAGGCGAATTTCGACCTTGTAAGCTTGGAGCTCAGCTCGGCTTAACGGCCGAGGTTAGTTCCTTTAACTCGAGGAGGGAACGTGATCAGTAACGCCATAGGGATCGCGCTATTGATCGCCGCCGCGCTCTGGTTTGTCCGCGGGTGGCGAACAGTGAATGTCCCCAAGGGCAGTATCGGCAGCAACGCCGAGATGAACAGACTCGCCAACCACTACTCTTTGCCTTGCGTCCTCATGGGGGCGGCGGGGATCGCCGTACTAGCGTTCACCTGAGCGAAAGGATCGGCACGAATGACGGATTTCCGGGAGCATCTCAAGAATGCCATGCACTTCATGAGGATCTTCATCATCTTCATGATCGCTCTAGTTACCTGGCTCACTTGGCACAAGTGGGTCGTCGTGATAACGTGGCTCGCTCTAGGCGCAGCACTCGTTCTGATCGAGGCCATCTACTACTACGCGTACGAACGCGTGCGAAACTGGGTCATCCAACGAGAGCATCACAACGGTTTCTGAACGAAGGGAGCAACATGCCTCAAGTAGAAGAGCCGAAGGAGAAGCACACCATTCAGGACCGGGCAGAGGACTTCGGCGCCAAGACCTATGAGCAGGCCGAAGCCAAGAAGGTTCTCGTCAGGAACCTGAAGGGTCTGATGCACAAGGTGGTCCGCATCCGGCGGAAGAACTTCCTCAAGGACGTCGTCAGCTCGTCGATGCCGCCCGGAATGGGCCAGCCGGGGTCAATCCTCTCCCGTCGCTACGGCGACAGAGAGTGGAAGCTCCCCGAGGGCGGCTACAACTCCTGCCGGTACGGCGAGGACTTTCCGCCGCTCGTGGGAATGGTCATCGGCTACGAGTTGTTCGAGCCGGACAGCGGCGGATCGGTGTATCTGATCGTCGCCGCGCCGAACGACCGCTTCGAGTACCGATTCGATCTCCGTGCCAGCGAGATCGAGGTACTCGACAGCTTCCCGGCCGCTGACGAATCCTCCTGAAGATCGCGGGCTGGCACCGCGAAGTGAGGCGGACGCGCGTTGCGCGTC
>JAICHN010000678.1 GCA_025924845.1 Chloroflexota bacterium
GGCGAAGGCGGCAACCAGGGGTGCGGCCCGGCTCGCGGCTGCCAAGGCGATGACGTTCCGGCAGTGTGCGATATCGTATATCGACGCGCACCAGGCGGGCTGGAAGAACCCCAAACACGCCAAGCAGTGGCCATCCACTCTAGTGCTTTGCCAGGCTTGCTGTGACGCGTTCAGGGCCGATCTTCTGCCGCGTGGCCTGGCGGTGGGAGAGGGCGGTGGCAAAGCGGTACCGGGTGACGCTGACGGCCGCGGAGCGTGAGGCGCTCGGCGGCATGATCTCGCGCGGCAAGGCGGATGCGCGCAAACTGGCGCATGCGCGGGTGCTGCTGCAGGCGGACGCGTCCGAAGGCGGACCGAACTGGACAGACGCGCGGATTGCCGAAGCGGTTCGGGTCAGCGTGCGCACGATTGAGCGGGTGCGGCAGCGCTTTGTCGAGGAGGGTCTGGAGGTGGCGCTGATGCCCCGGCCGAGCCCACGGGTTTACGCGCGTAAGCTGGACGGCGCGCAGGAGGCCAAGCTGGTGGCTCTGGCCTGCTCGGGGCCGCCCGAGGGCAAGAGGCGCTGGACGCTACGGCTCCTGGCCGAACGGATGGTGGAGCTGGAGATCGTGTCCGAACTGAGCCACGAGACGGTGCGCCAGACGCTCAAAAAAGAATGCGCTCAAGCCGCACCTGCGGCGGATGTGGTGCATTCCGCCCAAGTGCTCGGCCGAGTTCGTATTCCACATGGAAGACGTGCAGGCGGTCTACCACCGCCCGCCTGATCGGCACCGGCCGGTCGTCTGCCTGGACGAGTGCAGCAAGCAGCTGATCGGCGAGGTGCGCCCCCCGTTGCCGGCGCGCCCGGTACGGGATGACCGGCCGGGGCGGATCAAACGCTACGACTGCGAATACGTGCGTAACGGCACGGCCAACCTGTTCATGGCCTTTGAGCCGCTCGGCGGTTGGCGCGAGGTTGCGGTCACCGACCAGCGCCGGCGTGTCGACTGGGCGCGTTTCGTGCGGGACCTGGTGGACGGGCGCTACCGGGAGGCGGACAAGGTCGTCCTGGTCATGGACCAGCTCAACACCCACTCCCCGGCCTCGCTCTATGAGGCGTTCGCGCCTGAGGAGGCCAAGCGCATCGCCGATCGGCTCGAAATCCACCACACGCCCAAGCACGGCTCGTGGCTGAACATGGCCGAGATCGAGCTGAGCGCCCTCAGCCGCGACCTGCCGGAGCGGGTCGGCGACAAGGCGACCCTGGAATGCCACGTCCAGGCTTGGCAGCGCCGGCGCAACGCTGCCGCTATCAGAGCCGATTGGCAGTTCACAACCAAGGACGCCCGCATCAAGCTCCGTAAACTCTACCCGATAATGGAAGGTTGACAGAGCACTAGGTTAGATTGCTGTTTATGCCGTATTACGTTTACCTACCAGCCAACCGCAAGCACGGGACGCTTCATGCGGGCGTAACAAACAATCTCGTACGCGGGGTTTATGAACATAGAAACAATCTGGTGGTCGGTTTCACTTCCAGGTATCGAGTCAATCGGCTCGTCTGGTTTGAAGCCTATGACGATCCCGTCAATGCCATCACGCGAGAGAAGGAATCAAAAAGTGGCGGCGCGACTGGAAAATCGCGCTGATCGAGAAGAACAACTCCGACTGGCGGGACCTTTATCCGGAGATCACAATCTAATTATAC
>JAICHN010000679.1 GCA_025924845.1 Chloroflexota bacterium
CGAGCGCGCCGGACAGCGCTGCTTGCTGCGGATCGGCGTTGCGCGCGACGCCACGGGCCTCCTTGAGGGCCATGCCTGGGTCGAATGCCGTGGAGTAATCGTGGTCGGGGAGCTAGCCGATCTCGCGCGCTACCAGCCCTTGCCCGGCGCAGCAGACCTGCATGCCGCGATCGGTCTTTACCTGGCCTTCTTGCGCCGCCCGGACTCGCACAACCGCCCAGCCGTTCCCCCCATTCCACCCTCGAGCCAGGAGGTACCCGCTATGAGTTGACCAACTCCATCCGCCGCCAGCAACCTCAATCCCCAACCCAAACGCCAACCCCAACAGGAGGCTCTATGCCCATCGCCGATACCCCCAGCTCTTCCCAGTCCAAGGCCGAGTATGTCAAACCCCAGATCGTCCGCCACGGCACCGCCAAGGAGATGACGAACGTGCTCCAGGTGCACAACCTGAGCGATGTGAAGGGCCTGCTCGCGAGCCGCATGAAAAACTGACGCGGCGAGCCGAGATCCGTCGGCGTCCGGCTAGGCCGGGCAAACCGCCCACCTGGTCGGATGCCGACACTTCCCCATGCCAGCGCGGCCGACCCCACGGCCCGGCGCGCTCCACGACTGGCGAAAATGCCCGCCCCGAGAGTTCGGACCATGTATACCGGCGCGACCCCGCCTTCCGAAGACGGGACCCTCTACCATCTCAAGGACTCCCTGTCGGTCCGACTCGACGCCGCGGGTGTACTCAAGGTGGGAATCTATCCGCCCTCGGCGCGGGAGATTCGCAATCCCCCCAGTTTTCTCCTGCCGATGCTGCGTCATCTCCGCCAGCCTACCGCTATCCCCCGGTTGGTCGGCCTGCTGAGCGCCGAGCACCCGGAGCATTCGCCCGGTGTCATCACGCTTGCGCTCATGGATCTCGTGGCGAGCGGCATCATCCAGCCGAGTATGCCCAAGGGCCGCTACCACCGGCACCAGCTCTATTTCGACCTCCTCGGGCTGCCGATGCGCGACTACGAACCGCGGCTGCGCGATAAGACCGTCGGCCTCATCGGGTGCGGAGGGATCGGCTCCAGTTGCGCGATGTTGCTCGCCGCTGCCGGCATCGGCGCCTTGGTCATCGGAGATCCAGATATTGTGGAGGAGGGTAACCTCACCCGCGCCGTGCTTTTCGAGGAGTCGGACATTGGCGAAGTCAAGGTCGAGGCCGCGCGCAAGCGCTTGGTGGCCCGCAACCACCATACTGCGGTCACCGCGTTCGACCAGCGTATCGACGGACCGGCGTCCATTTGCGCGGCTTTCGCGGGCTGTGACCTCCTGCTGCTATCCGCCGACACGCCGCCCGGACAACTCCATGAGTGGGTCGATCAGGCGTCGCTCGACCTGCGTATTCCCTACCTTGCGGCTGGCTATATTGAAACGCACGGTTCGATCGGGCCGCTGGTTGTCCCGGGGCAAACGGCGTGCTACCAATGCGCCCTGCTCAACGGCGAGGACGGGATCGCCGGGGAGCAGGAGTTGAACGACCGACTCCAGGCGGCCTCCTACGGCCCGCTTAACCACCTGGTCTCGAGCATCGCGGTCAACGAAGTCATCTCGCACCTCGTCGGTCTCCCGGCACGTGTGCGCGGCCGAAATATGCTCATCGAGCTCACCCAATACCGTGTTTCCTTCTTCGAAACC
>JAICHN010000680.1 GCA_025924845.1 Chloroflexota bacterium
GCAGCACGGCGAGGGCGGCGTGGCCATCGATCAGCCGTTTTTCACCGACGCCGAGGGTGAGCACTTCGGCCTTGACTTGGCCCGGCCGGCGCTGATCCGCACCTACCTTCCCGATACGGAGGAGGGTCGCCTACGGCTCAGCCGTATCGAGCATGGCCTCTGGCATCTGCGCGCCTTTAACCTGGCGCCCATCGCCGACCTTCAAGTCAAGCAACGAGCCGAGGAAGACTGGGCCAATGTCTGGAAGGAGCATTATCACCCTTTACGGATCGGTCGGCTCCTCGTCAAGCCAAGTTGGCGCGAGGTCACGGTTGGGCCGGGTGTGGTGGTGGTGGAGATCGATCCCGGCATGGCCTTCGGCACCGGGATCCATCAAACGACCCGCATGTGCCTCACGGTGCTTGAGCGTCTCCTGGAGCCCGGTTCCGTGGTACTGGATCAAGGAACGGGAAGCGGCATCCTCGCCGTTTCGGCGGCAAAGCTGGGCGCCTCGCGCGTACTGGCCCGTGATATCGCGGAAGTTGCCGTGGAGGCGGCCGAAGCCAACGCCGCCCGTAACGGCGTGGCCGATCGCGTCGAGGTGCGCCGGGTCCGAAGCGCCGATCCGCCCGCCGCTCAGGTCATGCTCGATCCTGAGCAGCCGGCGGCAGACTTGATCCTGGCCAATATCGTGGCCAATGTGGTCATTCTCCTGGCCGGCGCCCTGGCCTCGGCCGCGCGGCCCGGGGCGACGCTGATTGCCTCGGGAATCATTCGCGAGCGAGGCACGGAAGTGGAGGAAGCGCTGCGGACTGCCGGCTTCACGGTCGTGGAGCGTTTGGCGGAGGACGAATGGGTGACGCTGGTGGCACGACTTCGCGGCTCACCATTCCCCGCTTCTTCGTGAATCCTTCCGCCGTGACGGCGGAGGCAATTCGATTTACCCCGGACCAGGCGCACCAGATCCGTCGCGTGCTGCGGCTCCGTACGGGCGAACGGATTGTGGTCTGCGATGGGACGGGTGAGGAAATCGTCGCCGCCCTCCAGCTGGAGGGCAAAAGCGCGTCCGCCACGCCGCTGGAACGGCGGCCTGGACGGCAGCATCCACATCGTGCGGTGTGGCTGTACCCGAGCGCCCTGCGCGGCGACCGCTTTAGCTGGCTTCTCCAGAAGACTACCGAGGTAGGGGTGGCGGGCATCGCGCCTCTGA
This sequence comes from Chloroflexota bacterium, assembly GCA_025924845.1. The sequence goes on from JAICHN010000680.1 coordinate 1,190, forward strand.
TCTACCACTATACGCAGCCGGCGGATTACGCGGCTCGCCAGGACCGTTACCGTGCCATTGTGCGTGAGGCAGCCGAGCAATGCGAGCGCTCGACCCTGCCCGACCTCGCGGTGCCCACCAGTTTCGCCGATGCCCTAACTCATTGCGATGCGGAGCACGAGACGTGTCTTCTGTTGGATGAACGCGAAACCGAGCGATCGTTCAACGCCAGTCTGAGCCATGCGTCGGCCACGGTGCGCCTATTCGTCGGCCCCGAGGGTGGGTTCACCGACGCGGAACGATCCTCTGCTCATCGTCACGGTGTTCTCTCAGCAAGCCTCGGCCCTGCCATATTGCGGTCGGAGACGGCGGGACTGGTCGCGGTGGTGCTGGCGCTCAGCGCGGCGGGCGACCTGGGGTGATGCGCCGCGGCAGCCGGCGCGGGATGCATGGATGTTCCGATGATCAGC
>JAICHN010000681.1 GCA_025924845.1 Chloroflexota bacterium
CGAGGCAAGACTACCCTGGGGATAGATGCGGCCTGGGGAGGACTCCCACTGGACGGCCCCCTCGAAGTTGCGGAGCGCGGCAGGCGCGGCGTCCAGTTGCGGTTGAGTGAGCGTGGTGATGGGCATGAAGTAGTCCGGTTGAGCCCAGGGCAAAGTATAGAGGTGCTTGATTTCCGCCTTCGAGATATGCAGCCACCCGCTCAGGAACTGGAGGAGGGCAGGCTCATCGACGATCTGACCCGGTACGATGCCCAGTTGCTCGAACTGCCCATCCTCCGCCAGCGGCGCCCCATGCCGATCGAGAATCGAGCCGCGGCGCGCCCGCAAGCTTACCAGATGCACCACATAGGGATCCTCGAGTTGCTTGAAGATGAGCGACGGATACCAATCCACCCCCCAACGGCCGTGCCGATACAGCAAGTGCATGGTATTTTTCTGACTGATCACGCCGACCTCGCGCGTGCGAATGGTCGTGGTAAAGGCAACGGTCGCCTGGGGCGCCTGTAAGGTAACGCCGGTGAGTTTGGTTGAAACCTGTTCGGCGGTCGCCTCGCTCATCACCGCTTTGTAGCGCGCGGCGAACTTGGCGGCGGAAATGCGGCCCTGGGCGGCGGCCGTAAGCTGCCCGTACATGTCAGAGTAAGCCGCTTCTTCCCAGTCGCCCAGGAAGCGGTTTACCGCCGCCGCCACATCCTGCTCATTGACCGGTAAGGCAACCGGGGTGGAGGCACGATCGGCCACGATGGTAATGGGCTGGGTGGTCACGGGCTGCCGGCCCGCGATCAGGGGTCGAACGCCCCACTGATAAATCGCCGCGATTCCGGCCAGGAAGAAGATTAGACCGATTAGCTTGCCCATTGTCCGCCACCTTGCGTCTCTCTCACGCTGTACCATAGCAGCGCCGCTAGCTCACCGCAACGTAGATGTGGAGAGGAATGGACGACTCCGAAGACTCCCCGAACACTCTGAAGGCAGGAGCGCGCGCTCTGGGTATCACGCTGGATGATACGGCACTCGCCCGCTTTGAGGCATACGAACGACTGTTACGCATCTGGAGCGCCCAGGTCAATCTGCTCGGGCCGGCCGCCTTGCGCGAGCTATGGCGCCGCCATCTGCTGGACGCGCTGACCCTGGCCCCCGCGCTGCCTGCTGAAGCCTTGAGCGCGGATAGGGTATCCTCGCTGATCGACGTGGGCAGCGGAGGAGGGATTCCCGGCCTGCCGCTCGCCATCCTCTTCCCGCACTGGGAGATCACTCTGCTGGAGGCCACCGGGAAGAAGGCGCGCTTCCTGGAGACGGTGAAAGACGAGTTGGCCCTGGAGGGACTGAGTGTGACGGCAGGGCGAGCCGAGGAAGCGGCACACCTGCCGGAGTATCGTGAGGCATATGACTTTTGCACGGCGCGCGCCGTCACTCACGCACCCGCCCTGGTCGAGTTGACCTTACCCTTTGTTACCGTCGGCGGCGCCGTCTTTCTCTACAAGGGCTTGCAAGGACTGAGCGACGAGATCGCCGCCGCTGAGCCGGCGCGGGTGATCCTCGGCGGCGGCCCCCCGACCGTTCTTCCCGTCACGGCTATCCCCGACGCCGCACGTTGTCTTGTTCGTTATGTAAAGATAACGAAGACGCCACGC
>JAICHN010000682.1 GCA_025924845.1 Chloroflexota bacterium
CGCGCGAACCTAACGCTTTGCTAACGCTGCCTTTGCTATGGTGTCCCCAGCCCAAGAGGTGGTGGGCAACATCAGCAGCAGTAAGGGAGAACATACATGGCCACGCAAACGCCGATCGCACCTTCGCTGGACAATGCAGCGGTGCTCGATCTCAAAATGCACCTTCGCGGCGAATTGATTCGACCAGAGGACCCCAACTACGAGCAAATTCGCCCAGTGTACAACGCCATGATCGACCGGCACCCGGCGCTAATCGTGCGCTGTTTCGATGTAGCCGACGTGATCAGCTCCGTCAATTTCGCGCGCGAACACCAGCTTACCCTCGCCGTCCGGGGCGGCGGGCATAACGGCGCCGGGCTTGGTACCTGCGATGACGGCCTGGTGATCGATCTGTCGCGTATGAAGGGCATCCACATCGATCCAGCCAATCGCACGGCGCGGGTTGAGGGCGGCTGCGTCTGGGGCGACGTCGATCACGCGGCCCATCCCTTCGGTCTGGCGACGCCAAGCGGCTTCATCTCCTCGACCGGGGTGGGCGGCCTGACCCTGGGCGGCGGCATCGGCTATCTTTCGCGTACGCACGGGCTGACCATCGACAACCTGCTCGGCGTGGACATGGTGCTGGCCGACGGCAGCTTCGTCACCGCCGACGCGGAACACCACGCGGACCTGTTCTGGGCCGTACGCGGCGGGGGCGGCAACTTCGGCGTCGTGACCTCGTTCCTGTTCCGCTTGCATCCGATCAGCACGGTGTACGGTGGACCGATGTTGTGGCCGATGGACATGGCTGAGGATCTATTGAAGTTCTGGCGCGATTTCATCCTCGCCGCGCCCGAGAATATCAATGGTTGGTTCGGGTTTGTTATGGTGCCGCCCGCGCCGCCGTTCCCAGAACAGTATCACCTCACCAAGATGTGCGCCGTCGTATGGTGTTACACTGGCCCGCTCGACCAGGCCGAGGAAGCATTCAAGGCGATCCGCGCATTCGGCCCACCGGCCGTGGACTTCGCGGGTCCGATTCCCTGGCCGGCGTTGCAGAGTATGTTCGATGCCCTCTATCCGGCCGGCCTGCAGTGGTATTGGAAGGCCGACTTCTTCACCGACTTGAGCGACACGGCGATCGACCTACATGTAAAATACGGCGAGCAGTTGCCGACCATGCACTCGACCATGCATCTCTACCCCATCAACGGCGCGGCACAGCGGGCCGGCAGGAACGATACGGCGTTCAGCTTCCGCGATGCTAACTTTGCCGAGGTAGTGGTGGGCGTCGATCCCGACCCGGCCAACAACGAGCGCACGATCCAGTGGGCAAAGGACTATTGGCTGGCGTTGCACCCGCATTCAGCGGGCGGCGGCTACGTGAATATGATGATGGATGAGGGCGTGGGCAACGTCAAGGCCGCGTACCGAGAGAATTACGGGCGCCTGGCCCAGATCAAAGCGGCCTACGACCCCACCAATCTCTTCTGTACGAATCAGAACATCAAGCCGGAAGCGTAAAATCCTGTCCCTGCGCCGCGTGAAGCGGGTGAAGCGATCGCCGCAAGTTGGGCCAAGACTGCCTGCCGCTCGGCAGGCAGTCTTGGCCCATCTTCGTGA
>JAICHN010000683.1 GCA_025924845.1 Chloroflexota bacterium
AGCAGGAGATCGAGGGCCTGCCCAGGACCCGCTTCGCGCCGCTGACGGGGCTCAAGGGCGTCGCGCTGCTGACCGCCGGCACCCTGGCGGGGATCCTGGGGGCCAAGGCGCACGTAGGGACGGAGGCGCAGCCGGCGGCCTATGCCGGCGTCGCTCCCTTGCAGGCATCCTCCGCCGGTCAACAGCGGCATCGCCTCAACCGCGGCGGCAACCGCCGGCTGAATGCCGCCCTGCACCGCATCGCGCTCGCACCCGCCGGCGCGGGCCTATCTGGCGCGGCGCCGAGAGGAGGGGAAGAACTGGAAGGAGGCCCTGCGCGCCCTCAAGCGGTTCATCCTTCGCGCGGTCTGGCGCCTTTGGCAGCGGTGCCTACAGGGTGAGCAACTCGTCACGGTCGCGGAGGCCGCCTGAGATGCGCCCGACCGGCACACACCGTGATATAGGAGCGTCTAAAGTTTTGTTGGCTGGTCCGTCGGCATGGTGGCTCGTACTGCTTTCCGCGGTATAGCGGATCGGCAGGTCCACTCCAATGACTGGGCGCGCACGCGCGCACATCGTACGCGAAGGCGCCCAGATAGCAGCAGCGTCTCTGGGGAAGTAGCCGTCGACCCCGAGCGATAGAATCCTCGACCATGTATTGATGGATGGAGTCTTCAGCCGGGATAGGCTGCGTGCTACCGGACACGCTGCCGAAGCGATTCGCGACCTGGCGTGGGGTGAGCAGCCTAGCGGCGTAGCCGCGCAACAGCACGGAACCGTGACCCCAGCGACGGACATCCTCGGTTTCTTTACTGCTGTCAAGTTAACCGGACGGTACTCCTCAAGCCGGGCATAGTATGTTTCATGTGTCAATAGTCGCCGCTTGGGCGCTCCTGTTGACACAAACTATCATTTTCGTTATGTTTTATGCACGGCCAATCGCCTCAAGGGTAATGCGATGAGCACACAACATCATAGTCCGAGCAAGACCGTTGGGCGGCAGACGGCCAGCCTTCTGGCCGGCCTCTATGATCGCTCGCAATCGACCTTCACGCTTGCGGATGCCCAGGACATTACTGGCCTCAGCTCACACCTGGCAAGCAGCCTACTGCACAAGGCCGTGCGCCGCGGCCTGGTCTCGCGGCTAAAGCCGGGTGTGTTCGTCATCGTTCCCCCGGAACTGGGCAGCACATTCGAGTACGCGGCCGATCCATACCTGACGGCAACGAGGCTGGCAGGGAGCGCATCCTGCTTCATCTCGCATGCATCGGCCATGGAGTTACACCGGATGGTGACGCAGCCACAACTGGTCGTCTTCGCCTCCAGTGCCAAACGTCTGCGGAGCCGGACAGTCCACGACACGGAATTCCGCTTCGTCTTGATCAAGCCGGAGCACTATTTCGGTACGATGAAGCACTGGGTCACGAAGCAGGAGTCGGTGGACATCAGCGACCTCGAACGCACCGTCGTCGACGGCCTCCGCCAGCCGGAATATTGCGGCGGAGTCACGGAAGTCGCCAAGGGCCTGTGGATGCGTCATCAGGACATGCGGGCGGCAAAGCTCGTGGAGTATGCGCTACGTAGTGGGACCGGAGCCGTCCTGCGCCGCCTCGGTTATCTGC
>JAICHN010000684.1 GCA_025924845.1 Chloroflexota bacterium
GCCGAACTCGGCGCCGGACGCGTTTACAGACGTCTTTCGCAGTCAGGAGGTGACGGAGAGGGACAGCGAGGCGCGATAGGCCGCGAGCTGCTTGGCCATGCCCTTCTGGTTATTGACCGCGTTCCATTGGTCGGCCAGGGCGTTGAGGGCGTCTTGTGCCTTGCTCTGGCCCGAGACGACCTTCTGGGCGGCTACCTCGGTGTCGTCCTGGAAGGTCGCGGCGCCGGGCAACCGCAGGTCATGTACGGCATTCTTATCCTTGTCGCTGGTGCGCATGGCTTTCAGGTAGAGATCGAGGTCGGGCTCGGGATAGCCGACTGCCTTCCAGGCCGCGACATCGCTGAAGTGCGAGAGCCGATAGGGGTTCATGCCGGTGTTGGCTCCCGTGACCATCTTCAGACTGAAGGCAGGGCTGGCAAGGAACGACAGGAACTTGTAGGCTAACGGGATGTTATGGGCGGTCTTGGGGATCACGCCGCACCAGCCGCCGAAAGCCAGCCAGGCCGGGCGGTTGAGTTTGGCCATCGTGGCCCACTTCTGCGTTTTGTAGTTCCAGACCTTATTGCTGCCGGGCAGCAACTGCGAACCGATCTTGCCCTTGACCTTGCTGCCCGCCTGCAGCTCACCGATGATCGGCGTATCGTCCCAATCGATGCAGAGCACTGCTTCGCCGGCCGCGAAGTGTTGCCGCACCGTGTTGCTGTCGAAGTTGATCATGCCGGGCGGCCCGTATTTCAGAGCCTCGGCATAGTTGTTCATGCCCTGGACGTGGCCGGGATCGTTGATCAGGGGCTTGAGGTTGGAAGGGTCAAAGAACATACCGCCCTTCTGACCGGGGTAGGTGCAGTAGGCCACGCAATTGGACATGTAGTACCAGAACGCCTGGCCACCGTGCTGGTATGCTTCGAGCACGCCGCGGATTCCATGCTTACCGTCGCCGAAGAAGCGCGCGATATTCATGAAGTCGTCCCAGGTGGCGGGTGGAGCGAGCGGCTTGCCGAACTGCTTCTTAAACTCGGCGCTCAGGCTCTTGTTGCCAATGATATCGCGCCGATAGTACGAGAGCTGATTGTCGCCATCGACGGGCATGGCGATCTGCTTGCCGCCCCACTGGCCGTTGCCCTTATAAATGACATCGTTCCAGTCGAGCGACTTGTCCTTGGCGATGAAGGGCGTCAAGTCCACGATGTACGGGTTGTAGTCGCCCAACCAACTGGAGGCGCCGAGGATAATGTCATAGGCGCTGCCATGCGTGATGAAGTTCTGTAGCGTTTTGGTATAGAGGCTGCCGAAGGGAGCGGTAACCAGCTTTACGGTAGCGCCGGTAAGTTTCTTGAACGGCTCCATGGCGTCCGTGACGGCGCTGGCGATGGGAGGACCGTTCTGAGTGATCAAAGTGAGTGTCTCGCCGGCATGTTCGCGAGAGGCGCGGGCGGGGAGGCTCGGATCAATAAGGGTCAGACCGGTACCGGCTGCCAAACCGCCCCCCACGTCCGCGCCCGCTTGTATCAGGAAGTCGCATCGATTAACAGACCGTTGACCTCCTCACGAGTACATTAACAGCAGCACAAATA
>JAICHN010000685.1 GCA_025924845.1 Chloroflexota bacterium
GCAAGATCAGCGTGGCGCTCGAGGAAATGGGGCTGCCCTACACGGTGAAGGTGGTGGACATCACCAAGGGCCAGCAATTCGACCCGGCGTTCCTGAAGATCAGCCCCAACAACAAGATCCCCGCGATCGTCGATGCCGACGGGCCGGAGGGCGCGCCGATCAGCGTGTTCGAATCCGGCGCGATCCTGATCTACCTCGGCGAGAAGACCGGCAAATTCTGGCCGCGCGGCCTCAGCCGTCAGGTGCCGGTGCTGGAATGGCTGATGTTCCAGATGGGGGGCTTCGGCCCGTTCCCTGGTCAGGTGCATCATTTCCTCACGGTGGAGAACGAGCAGGACCGGCGCTATGGGCTGGAGCGCTATTCCAAGGAGACCCGCCGTCTGTATGGCGTGATGGACCGCCGGCTGGCCGAGGCGGCGTATTTCGCGGGCGAGCTCTCGATCGCCGACTTCGCGATCCTGGGCTGGGCCTGGCGGCACGAGCGGCATCGGGTCGATCTGGCCGATTTTCCGAACGTGAAACGCTGGTACGAGGCGATGATGGCGCGGCCGGGGGTGGCGCGCGGGTTCGCGGTGACGCTGCGTTGAGCCGTGGTTTGACGGCGGGGGAGCGCGGCCCTAGAAGCGCGGGTGCAAACGCCGTGGGCGCTCTTGGGCGGAGGGGTGGCCGAGTGGCTGAAGGCGGCGGTTTGCTAAACCGTTAGTCCGGGCAACCGGGCTCGCAGGTTCGAATCCTGTCCCCTCCGCCAACTCACCCCTCGCCGATGCCTGCCAGTGGCCGATCTACCCCGAAATTAGCTAATTTACTCAAACGGTTATTCGCCAACCGGCGGCCAACCCATTGATCCAGGCCGAGGTCGCCGGCCGTTTCCGCCCCGCTAATCTTGTGGGCGGATTTGTGGGCGACTTGGTCACCTGTCTCAAAATCCGTTAGTGTCGCGCCTAACTGAGCAAGGGGCGTGCCATGGCGCGGTTGACCAATTACACGATCCGCCACCTGAAGCCGGGCCGTTACGGCGACGGCGGTGGCCTGTGGCTACAGATGCAACAGACTACCGGTTCCTGGCTATTCAGATACATGCTGCGCGGCCGGGCGCGGGCCATGGGGCTCGGTGCGCTCCGCGACGTAACCCTGGCTGAAGCGCGCACGCTGGCCGCCGAGGCGCGCGATATGGTGCGCCAAGGCATCGATCCGATTGAGCAGCAGCGCCACGCGGTGGCCGCCCAGGTCACGTTCCGGCAAGCGGCCGATCACTATCTGGCCGCGTTCGATCCGTCGTGGCGCAATCCCAAGCTCGTCCAGCATTGGCAGAACACGCTGGCCACCGCGTGTATCCGCCTGGGCAACCTGCCGGTCGGCGAGGTCGATACCCAGGCGGTGCTGAGCGTGTTGCAACCGATCTGGTCGCGCACCCCGGAAACCGCATCCCGACTACGTGGGCGCATCGAACTCGTTTTGGACTATGCGGCGACCCAGGGCTGGCGTCAGGGCGATAATCCGGCTCGCTGGCGCGGGCATTTGAAAAACGTGTTACCGCCGGTGACCCGCGTACGCCCGGTCGAGCACCA
>JAICHN010000686.1 GCA_025924845.1 Chloroflexota bacterium
CTCTTGCGGCGTCGCCACGTCCGCGCCCACGTCGAACAGAGTGTTCTGAACGCGGAGGAGCAGGTCCAGCAGGTCGGTGAAGGGGCAGTGGGCGGCGGCAACGCCGAGGACGCTGTTCAGCTCGTCAACCGCGCCGTACGCCTCGACGCGGGCGTCGGACTTGTGTACGCGCTGCCCGCCGAACAGGCCGGTCTCGCCGCTGTCGCCAGTGCGTGTGTAGATGCGGGTTGCCATGCGGATTTGCCCGGCCGCGCCGAAGGCAGCGCAATGAAACCGGGCGGGCCGGCAAGCGGCCCGCCCGGACACCGAACAGCGAACACCGAACGCCTACGTCCCCTTGAAGAAGTCCGCGTTGATCTGAATGAAGCGCATCTGGTCCTTGGGCAAATCGCTGTCCGCGAAGATCGCCGTCACCGGGCACTCCGGCTCGCACAGGCCGCAGTCAATGCACTCGTCCGGGTTGATGAACAGCATGTCGTAGCTCTTCCCGTCCGCCTCATGCACGCCCTCGTGGATACAGTCCACGGGGCACACCGCCACGCACGCCCTATCCTTCACACCGATGCACGTCTCGGTGATGATGTACGCCATCAGGCTCGCTCCTTCGTATTCGGATTGACAACGGGTGGGGGGAATCTCTCCGGGAGTATACCCCATCAAAGCCGGCAATTCCTCCCCTGCGCCGTGTCGCTGGCCCCGCACGACACGGACGAGTCCGGCTTCTCCGAATCGCGCTCCGAATCGCCCTCCGCGGCGCCGGCCGGCGGCGCGGGCTGCCCTGCCAGAGCGGCGATCCGCTCGCCCAGACGCTCGGCCGCCTGGTCCACGCCGGCCCGCCCCTTCAGCCCCTCCATCAACTCGCTCGCCGACACCGGCTCGCCGAAACGCACCACCATTCGCCGGCCCGCGCGCCGAATACCCCATTGGTGCGGCGGCATAAAGGCGTCCGTCCCGGCGACGCCCACTGGCAGGATCGACGCGCCCGTCTGTGCGGCCAGAAGGATGGTCCCCGGCTGTACCTGCTGCATCCGGCCGTCCTTGCTCACGTGCCCCTCTGGGAAGATGACCACCGCCTCGCCGGCGCGCAGCAGCTTGATCGTCTTTTTCAGCGCCGAGCGGTCCGGCGAATCCTGCCGAATCGGATAGGCCCGCATGATCCGCGCCAGCCGGCCAAGCACCGGCATCTCGAACAGCTCGTCTGTCGCCATGAACCAGACGTAGCGCCGCGTGGCCACTCCCATCAGCAGCGGGGCCGCGAAGCTGAGGTGGTTCGGAGCTATGATGACTGCGCCCCGCGCCGGCACATGCTCCGTGCCCTCCACCCGAATGCCCCCTCCCCACCAGAAGAGGAGTTGGAGCATTACCTTGATAAACGGCCTCAGCAGATAGAAGAGCATCGCGCTTTCCGGTCGCCCAAACGTTCAGTCCACCGTACCACGGGCCTATCATGGGCCCTCCCACGCCTGCGTGCATGGGGCGAGGGACCAAAAACCGGGTGAACGGTGTCGGTTGCCGGTGTCGGGCACAGGTCTTCATCCCTCATCCCTCATCCCTCATCCCTCATCC
>JAICHN010000687.1 GCA_025924845.1 Chloroflexota bacterium
CAGGGATCACGGAAGAGGTCCCCTCCTGACTGCATCGAACGGTAGAACTAAATGCCCGAAAGCCCGAAGGCAACGCGAGCACGAGAAAACACGATGATCATCTCCAGTCCATTTCGCCGGTTCCTCTCTGGAATCAGCTTGTTAGCCGCCGCACTTCTCCTGGGCCTCCCTGCTCATGCGCAGCGCGCAGAGCGCGCCACGCTCGATATAACCGGCTACAAGATCGATGCCGAAATCGACACCCAGGCGCACCACCTTCAGGCCAAGGCGGCCGTTACTTTCACCGCCCCGGAAAACGCGGAGGTGGTCAGCTTCGGATTCCATCCCGCGCTCAAGGTCGTCAAGATCACGGACCAGTCCGGCAAGACCCTGACCGGCGAGCGCTCGGCCGACGGCACCATCCGCGTCACTCCCGGTTCGCCCATGACCAAAGGGCAGCCGCAAACATGGACGTTCGAGTATGACGGCACCATCACCGGGGCGGAGGACGGACCCGTCGAAGGCCTGAAGCTCGCCGCCATTCAGGAGCCGATTACTTACCTGCTGTATGCAGGTCGGTGGTTCCCTACGTCCGGCTACACAACCGACCGCTTCACCATGGAACTGCACATCCGCGTGCCGCAGGGGCTACGGGTGTTTTCCAGCGGACAGACAGGGGCATCGCATGCCGTAAACCTGGCCAACGGCAAGCCGGGCGACCAGTACGACTTCAACTGGACCAAGCCGGGCTTTCCCGGAACCGTGATCGCCGGCCGCTACGTCGAGGCGACAGGGGCAGGCGCCGGCAATGTGAAGGTTTGGCTGACGGTCAGCCACCAGCAATCCGCCGCCGGCCTGGCCCAGACCGCCGCGAAGGAATTCGATTTCTTCACCGAAAACTTCGGCACGCCCGAGGTGAGCCACCTCAACGTGGTGGAGATTCCCGACGACACGCTGCCCGCGGTGTGGGCTCCCGAACTGGCTGGCATCATGGGCTCGCGCGCTGGCGACAAGTCGGGCATACGCCTGCTGGCCAACACCATTGCACACCAGTGGTGGGGCTCTGAAGTGAGCCCCAAAACACTCAACGATGCGTGGATTACCAACGGCATGGCGCGTTACGCCGAACTGATGTACATCGAGGACGAAAACGGAAAGAACGCCATGAAAGCGGCTCTGCAGGATGTGGCGGCCAGCGCCCTCGCCTACGACACCACCCCGCTCTCCTCCGCGGGACGGCAGGCCCCGTTTTCGCCGGAGTTCCAATCCCAGACATTCGACAAAGGCGCCGAAATCTTCCACATGCTCCGCTGGGTCATCGGCGACAAGGCGTTCCTCGCCACGCTCAAGGGTGCTTTGAGCCAGTACACCGACCAGGGCATCCGTACCGCCGACCTGACCAAGGTGGCGGAAGCACAGAGCCAGCAGGAGCTGACTCCCTTCTTCGCGCAATGGGTCGACGGCACCGGGGCCCCGCAGTTCACAAATAAGTACGCGGTGTACCGGCTCGGCAATAACAAGGGATTCCGGACGATTGGCGAGATCAATCAGGATCTGGACCTGTTCAACATGCCGGTGA
>JAICHN010000688.1 GCA_025924845.1 Chloroflexota bacterium
AACGGGTCATGCCTTGATTTTACGCAACGCAGGCATGTTTGCCTAGCCATTCGCCGCTAGAATTGGCGCTAGCGTAGGGTTCGCCAACGGTATCTCAATACAATGAAAGGCCGACTTCTTCAGTGAGATCGATCCCCGTCACTCGGAATCGAAATCGAATCGAATCGTCTCAGCTTGCCGGCGCGCTGGCCGGGGTTCGATACACGCTCGCCGGCGTGCGATACTCCAGCGCCTGGTGCCGCCGTTCCTCATTATAAAACGCAATGTAGCGCGTCAACTGGTCGCGCGCCTCACGCGGGCTGCCGTACTCGTGTAGGTACACCTCCTCATATTTCAGGCTCCGCCACAGCCGCTCCGTAAACCCATTGTCCAGCGCCCGGCCCCGCCCATCCATACTAATCGCCACCCCGGCCGCCGTTAACCGATCGGTATAGGCCGGGCTGGTGTACTGGCTGCCCTGGTCGCTGTTGCAAATCGCCGGTGTCGCCTGCGCCAGCGCCCGCTCCAACGCGCGCACCACCAGATCCACCGCCATCGTTTGATCCAACTCCCAACTCACAATGTAGCGACTGTGCCAATCCAGAAAGGCTACCAGATAGAGCCACCCGCCGGTCGTGCGGATACACGTCAGGTCGGTGCCCCAGACATGATTCGGGTAGGCCGCCGTCACGTTGCGCAGCAGGTACGGATAGCGGCGGGCCGCCTGGGCGCGCTTGCTCAGATTCGGTCCCGGATAGATCGCCCGCAGCCCCAAGAGGCGCATGTGGCGGGCGACGGCTTTATGATTGACGCGTTGGCCCTCGGCGTGCAGCTGCGCGGTGATGCGCCGCACGCCGTAATAGGGATGCGCGGTATAAATTTCATCGATGCGCCGTTGCAGGGCCAGCGTGGCGGCGGGCACAGGCGCGGGTTGGTAATACAGATGGGCCCGGTTGAGGCCGAGCAGGGCGGCTTGGCGCGCCAAGGCCAGTTCCTGCGGCGGCCGATCCAACAAGCTCACCCGCTCGGCTCGCGGGAGGGTGGCAGCTTTTTTTTGAGCCAGGTGACTTCGGTGGTGAGCCGGCCAATCTGGGCATAAAGCTGCTCGATCTCGGCGGCATGCGCGGCGGCTTGAGCCGTGAGGGTCTGGGCAGCCTGATCCGTGAAGAGATCGGGCAGGCCGGCGGCGGCCTGGTCGCGCCACGCGTAGAGTTGATTCGGATGAATGCCATACTGGGCCGCAATTTGGCTGATGGAGCGCGTCTCACGCCAGATTTCGCGCACGATCTCGGCCTTGAGTTTCGGACTATAGGTTTTGCGGGGTGTCGCCATCACAGCCTCCTACTTTAGCTCAGGCCGTTTCACTGTATGGTTTGATGGGATCATTATAGTTATCCAGCCCCACCTCCAAACTATGTGCGGCTGTACTTGTGGCAGTTGAACTGCTGTCCAAGCTCTGAGCACTCGTCGGGTTGGGAACTAGTGCTCCTGTGAGGAGGACGGCGAGCGTAAGTACTATAATTAACCG
>JAICHN010000689.1 GCA_025924845.1 Chloroflexota bacterium
GCCCACGCGTGCGTCTCCGTGAGGGTGTGGACGAATCCCAGGCGCTGAAGAAAGTCAATTCACTGCCCGTGGAGGGCGGGCCGGTAACCAGCCTAGATGACGATACCATTGAGGACAAACTGGTGCCGGCGGCGCGCACCCAACTGGCTACCAGCCGCCAGCAATTGCTCGCCACCATGGTGCTGATGGGCATTAACCGCATCGTCGTCACCGACGGGCGGATCTCGGCCAAGGTCATGTACGACTTCCAGGCCCGCGATAATCTCAAGTACCGCTACAGCGCCACCCAATTCGACTACGGCGATCAGTATCGCTATACGAGTCAGGGCGATTACGAGAGCCAGAGCGAAGGCGCTCAGAGCAGCCACACCCGCAGCAAGGACGGCGCATATGATGATGAGCAACGCGACGCCAGCTACTACTCCAAGGGAACCTACAGGAACACGGCGGAGCCGGTCCTGAAGCTCGTCAGCGCGACCACAGCCGACACCGATGCCGCCCTACAAACCCGGGCCAGCCTCGCCGGGCAGGTCGAGGTGAACTTCAAGAGTGACTACCTTCCTTTGGAGCGCATGGCCGACTCGTTCCAGATCGGGCGTATCCAGGACGCAGCGCGTCCGGCCTCAACGGCCCCTGCGGCGGGTGGCCAGCCGGCCACAGCGCCCGCCACACCTCCATCGGCGGCGCCGCCCGCTGCCGCGCCCCGGCCATAAGGGAGCTTTGCCATGACGAACGCCGCGCCAACGACCGCGCCATGGGCCGACTCACAAACCCTGGAACAGGTGCGCCCCTCGGTTCGCGAGATCCTGGAGTCGTCCGATGCTTTCCGCCGGCTCAATGCCGAAGAAAAACGGGCGCTCGCCCAAACGATGGTTACCGTTGCCGCATATATGGTCAATCCGGACGGGCTGGCGGCGCGCGAACTCTCGCCGGCCGGCCGGGTGCTCGCCACCGGACAGGCGGACGGCGTCGAGGATACCAAGACCCGGCTGGGCGGCAAGCAGGGCTTCGCGGGGGCCGATTTCCAGGGCGGCGCAATTCGGCAGGGCACCCAGCAGTTTGGCGAGTTGGTCAAAAAGGTCAACTTCCCCCAATTCGTGTCCGGCCTGATCCAGAATGTCTTCCAGGCGATTGTAGACTCATCGATCCAGCAAATGCGCGCCTACGGCGAGCTTCTGGCGAACGTTGCCAAGACGGTCGATCAGTTCGCCCAGGACAACATCACCGAAAACAACGCTCGGGACTGGCTGGCCGCCCGCTTCCCTGACAAGCTCGGCATCGACACCGGAGATATGAGCCAGCAGTTTGCCGAGGCAACCACACCCTCCACCACCCCGGCCGCCGCGCCAAAACTGGTCACCAAGGGCGAGAATCCGGCCGCCGACCTCAAGGCGATCTCAGACGAGGTACAAGTCGCTCAGCCGATTACCGATCTTTCGGACGAAGCGCAGGAGCAGCGCCTCGTGCTCGCGGCCCGCCTGCAGAGTGCCCGCGGGCGGCAGCAGC